>NZ_JBEXET010000019.1:0-141375 GCF_040606415.1 Streptomyces sp. NPDC005423
CGTGGCCGACTCCGGCGTGGACGCCCTGGCCGTCGCCATCGGCAGCACCCACGCCATGACCACCCGCACCAGCACCCGGCGGGTGCCGCCGCTTCTCTCGTGGTCACGCCACCGCGTCCACCAGTCGGAACGCCGAGTCCGCGCGGTAGAGGCCGTTGTCCTGGTAGGGGTCCAGTTCGAGCTGGAAGTTCCGGTGGCGCAGGAAGCGGCCCGGGTAGTTCACCGACTCCAGCATGACGGCGCCGGAGTAGGCGGAGGGGCGGGGGCAGAAGGTGGCGTCCCCCTTGAAGAAGGACGAACCGTCGTCGCGCTCCGCGCGCAGGATGAAGTCGCGGTGGCGGAGATAGGCGCCCCCGGCCGTGGTGAAGGAGTAACAGGAGCTGTCCGCAAGGCCCTTGACCACTTCGAAGCCGGCGTTGTTCCGGGCGGAGGGCGAGTCGACCGGGTCGAGTTTGACGAGGCCGCCGGTCACCTGCCAGTAGCGGTCCGGGTAGTTGACCGAACGGATCGCCTGCCAGTCGGCCGAGGAATCCGACGAGGAGCCCGACGAGCCGGACGAACTCCTGTGGGACGAGGAGGACTTGGTGGGTGCGGGCGCCTTGGCCGACGCACCGGAGCCGTGCTCCGGGGAGGCGGACGGCGAGGACGGGGCGGACCCGGACCGCCCGGCCGTGGACGGGCGGTGGGCGGGCGCGGACGTCTTCTTGGACGGCGAGGCGAAGGAGAGCAGCCCCGGCCCGTCCGTGTCGACCGGCGCGGTGGTGTTCCGCGACCCGTCTGACGTCGCGTCAACTGCCTTGTCGTTCAAGAAGATCGCGGTGCCGCACGCCGCGATCGTGGCCACGGCGAGCGCGGCGGCCAGATAGAGGCGTCGGGTTCCAGGGGTCGGGGAGGTGTCCGGGCTCCAGTCGTTCTCCCAGGGACCGTTCTCCGGGGGCTGGGACGTGCTGTCTGGCATGCGCTGTTCCTCCAGCGGCGCCCAAGGCGACGGCCGTGGCATGAAAGCCAACTGTGTGAAGGCTGAAACACTAGTGGAGCCGGAGGCTGCCGAGCACCCCTTTCAGCGAGCGGTTTCTACGAGATCGCCGCGTCCTCCCCGAGCGGGCGGGACGGAGGGGATCCGCACCCGCGCGCACCGCCCCGCGCGGGTGCGCCGACCAGGCCGCCCGGTCCCCGAGACACCCCGTCCGCCGGTTCGCTCCCGTCGCCCCCGCCAGGCTAGGTTTTCCCCATGACCGACACGACTGCTGCTCGCACCACCGGCGCCGTTGCCGCCGGCCTGGCCACCATCGCCGCCGACGGTACCGTCCTCGACACCTGGTTCCCCGCGCCCGCACTCTCCGCCGAGCCCGGCCCGGCCGGTACCGAGCGGCTCTCCGCCGAGCGCGCCGTGGAGCTGCTGGGCGACGGTGCCGCGCGGGCGGTCGGACCGGACGTCCGCCGGGGTGTCGAAGTGATCGCGGTCCGTACGGTCATCTCCTCCCTGGACGACAAGCCGATCGACGCGCACGACGTCTACCTGCGTCTGCACCTCCTCTCGCACCGCCTGGTCCAGCCGCACGGCCAGAGCCTGGACGGCATGTTCGGCTTCCTCGCCAACGTCGCCTGGACCTCGCTCGGCCCGGTCGCCGTGGACGACGTGGAGAAGGCGCGGCTCAACGCGCGCGCCGAGGGCCTGCACCTCCAGGTGACCTCCATCGACAAGTTCCCGCGCATGACGGACTACGTCGCCCCCAAGGGCGTCCGTATCGCCGACGCCGACCGGGTCCGGCTGGGCGCGCACCTCGCCGAGGGCACCACGGTCATGCACGAGGGCTTCGTCAACTTCAACGCCGGCACGCTCGGCACCTCCATGGTCGAGGGCCGGATCTCCGCCGGTGTGGTGGTCGGCGACGGTTCCGACATCGGCGGCGGCGCCTCCACGATGGGCACGCTGTCCGGCGGCGGCAACGTCCGCATCACCATCGGCGAACGCTGCCTCATCGGCGCGGAGGCGGGTGTCGGGATCGCGCTCGGCGACGAGTGCGTCGTCGAGGCCGGCCTCTACGTCACCGCCGGCACCCGCGTCACCATGCCCGACGGCCAGATCGTCAAGGCCCGCGAGCTGTCCGGCGCCTCGAACATCCTCTTCCGCCGCAACTCGGTCACCGGCACGGTCGAGGCCCGCCCGAACAACGCGGTCTGGGGCGGCCTGAACGAAATCCTGCACAGCCACAACTGACCACAGCGAACCGTGAGTCGAGCGCCCACCCGGCTTCGGGGAGGGCGCTCTTCCGTCTCCCTGCCCCTCCGCGCATCGCGTCACCCCCGCCAAGACGCCCGCAATCGGCTCCGGTTGAAGGTCGGCGTCGGCTCAGGCGGCCACGAACTCCTCGTACACCGCCCGCAGGCCGTCGGCCGCCTCGCGGGAGGCGGGGCGCAGCGGGGCCCGGACCGGGCCCGCGGGCAGGCCGAGTCGGGACAGGAGGGCCTTGGCGGTGACGGTGCCGGGCAGGCCGGCCGACATCATCGCCTCGATGAGCGGGGTGAGGCGCTGCTGGAGGCGGGCGGCCGTACGGGTGTCGCCCGCGTCGAACGCGTCCAGGATCGCTCGCACCCGGTCCGGGACGACGTTCGCGACCGTGCTCACATACCCCGCCCCGCCCACCGCGTAGAGCGCCAGAACGTGCTCGTCGCATCCCGCGTAGTACGCCAACTCCGTCCGCTCCAGCACCTTCTGGATGCCGAGGAAGTCGTAGGAGCAGTCCTTGACCGCGACGATCCGGGGGTGTCCGGCGAGGCGGATCATGGTCTCGGGCTCGATGCGGGTGCCGGTGCGGCCCGGGATGTCGTAGAGGACGACGGGCAGGCCGGAGGCGTCGGCGACCTCCCGGAAGTGGGCCTCCACCGCCTCCTGCGGGGGCCTGCTGTAGTACGGCGTGACCACCAACCCCCCGTCGGCGCCCGCCTTCTCGGCCTCCAGGGCGAGTTCGACGGTGTGCCGGGTGTCGGCGGTGCCGACGCCCGTCACGAGGGGGACGCCGTCACCGACCGCCTCGCGGACGGCCCGGACGAGCGCCGACTTCTCCGCGTCCGTCGTGGTCGGCGACTCACCCGTCGTCCCGGAGAGCACCAGCCCGTCACAGCCCCGCGCGACCAGCCGTGCGGCGAGGCGCCGCGCCCCGTCGAGATCGAGTCCGCCGGTCTCGGTGAAGGGCGTGACCATCGCGCAGAGGGCGCGGCCGAAGGGCGGGGCGGGATGCAGGAGTCATGGGAGCAGTCTCGGCGCACCGACCGTACAGCTCCACTTAAATCTTCTACGGGGTACCGGTCAGTTCTGCTGTCGGGACGGGTGAGGAAACCCGATCCCTGTCGACGACCTGAGTCGCCTGGACAAACTAATTGTTCGGTGGGAGGGTGGACCCATGCTGGACGTCACCGTGATCGAGGACCCCGAGGCCGCGGTCGCCTCCCTGGACCCTGTGAGGGCCCGGCTGCTCGCCGAGCTGGCCGCCGGGCCCGCCTCGGCCACCATGCTGGCCGGGCGGGTCGGACTGCCCCGGCAGAAGGTGAACTACCACCTGAAGACGCTGGAGCGGCACGGCCTGGTAGAGCTGGACGGAGAGCGCCGCAAGGGCAATGTCACCGAGCGGCTGATGCGGGCGACCGCCGCGTCGTACGTCATCTCGCCGCTCGCGCTCGCCGCCGTGCAGCCCGATCCGGACCGGTTCCGCGACCAGCTCTCCGCGCGCTGGCTGCTGGCGCTCGGCGCCCGGCTGGTCCGGGACGTCGGCTCGCTGGTCACCGGCGCGGCCAGGGCCCACAAGCGGCTGGCGACCTACGCCCTCGACGGCGAGGTCCGCTTCGCCTCGGCCGCCGACCGGGCCGCGTTCGTCGAGGAGCTGACCGCCGGCGTGAGCGCCCTCATCCGCAAGTACGACGCAGGCGACGCGCGGGACGGCCGGGACCACCGGATCGTCGTCGCCGTCCACCCCACGGTCCGGCAAGAGCCGCGACCCCTTCCCGCACCGGATCAGCAGGACTGAGGAGTCAGCCATGCCCGAGGAATTCGAGATCGCCTACGAGTTCGAGGTCGACGCCACTCCGGAGGAGGTGTGGGCGGCCCTCACCGACGGCACCGGCGGCTGGCTCTGGCCGATGGAGTTCGACGGCGAGAACCGCGTCGGCCCCTTCGGCTCCACCCTGACCGCCTTCGACCCGCCGCACCGGCTCACCGCCCGCACCGAGGACGTCGGCTTCCCGACCCAGAGCCTCAACCAGATCGACGAGACCGTCGAGCCCCGCGACAACGGCCGCCGCGCCTGGGTGCGTTACGTGCACAGCGGGATCTTCACCGACGACTGGGACAACCAGTACGACGGCGCGCGCAGGCACAACGCCTTCTACCTGCACACCCTGCGGGAGTACCTGACGCACTTCGCGGGCCGCCCGGTCGCCTTCGCCACCCTGCACGGCCCCGGGGCGTCCACGGCCGCCGACGCGTTCACCGCCGTCGGACGGGCGCTCGGGCTCGGCGACGACACCGCCGAGGGAGCGCGGGTCCGGGCCCGCGGACCCGAGGGTCAACTCCTCGACGCCGTACTGGACTTCCGCAGCCCGTACTTCGTCGGCCTGCGCACCGGCAGCGCCCTCGTCCGCTTCTTCGGGCGCAACCACTGGGGTGCGCCGGTCGGCATCAGCGTGCACGACTTCGCGCCCGACGCCGACGCCAAGGCGAACGAACTCGCCTGGCAGGGCTGGCTGGACGGGGTCTTCGCCTGACCCTGGGGCCGTCGACCCCGTCCAGCCGCCCGGCCTGCTACGGCTGGAAGCGCAGCACCTGCGGGTCGTGGTCGCTGATCTGGTCGCGGAACTCCGAGTTGATGTGCACGCTGTCGTACTCGAAGCGGTCCTTGCGGATCGAGGGGCTGATCAGGATCTGGTCCAGGACCTGCTCGTTGCCCTGGTAGTCGTAGGTGTAACGCTCGTTCTTCGGCAGGGACTTGATCGCCGAGTACAGCTCGCCGTGCCCTTCCAGGATCTTCGCGGTGTCGGAGAACTCGAAGTCGTTCATGTCGCCGAGCGTGATGACGTCGGCGTTCTTCTGCGCGGCCAGGATCTGGTTCACGAAGGTGTTCACCGCCGTCGCCTGCGCATGGCGCTGGGTCTCCGAACCGCGGGTCACCGGCTGGTACTGCGCGGTCAGCCCCTGGTCGCCGCCCTTGGAGATCAGGTGGTTGGCGATGACGAAGACCGTGCGGCCCCGGAAGACGAACTCGCCTGCGAGCGGCTTGCGGCTGGCGCTCCAGGCCGCGTTGGCGGGGTCGATCCGGCCGGGGGACGCGGTCAGCTGCGCCTTGCCGTGCACCTTGGTCACCCCGACGGCGGTCGTGGAGTCGCCGCCCGCGCGGTCGGTGAAGGAGACCCGCTCCGGGTTGAAGAGGAACACCTGGCGGATGTTGCCGCCCGGCTCGCCGCCGTCCTGGTCGTTGACCGGGTCGATCGAGCGCCAGTCGTAGCGGGGACCGCCGGCCGCGACGATCGCGTCGATCAGCTTGTTCACCGTGACGCTCGCGTCGACCGTGCCGTCGTCGGTCGCCCCGTTGTTGTCCTGGATCTCCTCCAGGGACACGATGTCGGGCGACTCCAGGTTGTTCACGATCGCGGAGGCGTGCGCCGCGAAGGTGGCGTCCGAGGGGTCGAGGTTCTCGACGTTGTACGTCGCGACCGCCAGCTGGTTCTTCGACTGCTTCTTCGTCGTCTCGCGCTCCAGACCGCCGCCGCGCACGGTGCCGATCTTGTTCGCCACGAGGGTGTAGCCGCCGAACTGGTTGTAGTCCAGAGGGCCGTCCGTGACGCCCGCGAGGGTGTCGCCGACGTTCACGGCCGGGAAGTCCGCCGTCGCGCCGAGGGACTGGATCTGCAGCCGCCCGGTGTTCTGCGAGGTGTAGGAGCCGTAGACCGTGCCGCCGCGCCGACTGGCGTTCTCGTGCGGCTTCACCGTGACCCACAGCTCGCTGTACGGGTCGGTGCCGGTGACGACACGTGTGTCGGCGACCTGGACGTTCATGCCCTCCAGGGACTCGTAGTAGTCCAGGGCGTACTTCTTCGGCAGCAGGGTCAGGGCGTTGATCGAGCCGTTCGCCGCGGTGTCGCCGGCCGGGGTGTAACGGCCGGGCACCGAGCGGGAGTTGATCACGGTGGCGGCCGGTACCGCGTTGCCCTTGGAGACCACGGTGACCGTCGGCTTGGTGATCTCGGTCACCGACTGGTTGCCCGAGGAGGTACCCCCGGGGACGTACTCGGAGACCGTGCCGGAGACGGTGACCGAGTCCCCGGTCGCCACGGTCGGGGCCGAGCTGGTGAAGACGAAGACGCCCTCGCTGGTCGCCGGGTCGGCGTCCGGGTTCGGGTCCTGGAACCAGAAACCCTTGGACGAGCCGTAGGTGCGTACACCCGTGACGATGCCGGGCACGTCCGTCACCTTCTGGCCGGCGTAGGCAGAGATGCGGGTGGCGCCCTGGATGTCGTGGATGTGCACCGAGTCCGCGTGGGCGGGCGAGGTGAGGACGACCGCGGACGCCGCGGAACAGACGGCGGCGACGGTGAGTGCGGCGAGACGCGAGGAAGACTTGCTCGGCAACGGAATCCCTCCGGGGACAGACATGGGTGCCGGGACGAGGTGCGGGAGAACCAGGACTGAGAACTGCCGGAACTCGGAACTGCGGGAACTGCCAGAACTGCCAGAACTGCCAGAACTGTGAGCACACGGTGTGCCACCACGATGATGGGGGTCGCCACCGTGGAACAGGAGTGACGCGCGTAGAAAATACGGTGAACAGATGTCCAGTAGATTTCTACGCGCGTCAATCTCCTGCCTGCCGAAGCCAGTTGTCAAGGTTTCGGCCATGCACACCTCCCAGCCCCCAGATGAACCGGGCGGCATGGGGCGATATCCGTCTAGGCTGAGCGGCTGAGTCACGTACGGCCTTCGAGGCGCCCTAGGAGAACAGCCGATGTCAGACAGCTCCCCCCTGCCGCCGGTGCGGTTGCACCCCGAAGCGGAGCTGGCGCGCGACGCGCTGTCCACGCCCTTGCTCGCGCGGGCCGCGCGGCTCGCCCGCTGGGCCGGCCCGGAGACCCGCGTCGACGCAGGTGGCGGGCTGGTGGAGGAGCAGCTGCCGGCCGCCGCCGAGGCGCTCGGGCTGAGCGGCGAGGAGGCGGCGGCCGACGCCAGTGAGGCCTGGCGGGTCGCCGTGGACACCGGACTGGTCGAGATCGTGGACGAGGAGGAGGGCACCGTGGCGGCCGGCGAGGAGCTGGCGCTGCTCACCGCGGGCTCGCCGCACGACGTGCTCGCGGTCTGGCTGGCCGCCCTCGACGCCGTGCTCGCGGACGCGAGCGTGCCCGATCTGGACGGTCTTGTCGAGGCCATGGACGAGGGCGGCGAGGTCGATTTCGCGTCACTCGACTGGGACCCGGAGGCGGAGGCCGACTTCCTCGACGGGGTGCTCGGCAACCTCTACCTGCTCACTGTCAGCGAGGACGGTCCGGGCGACGGCCCCGTCCCGCTGCCCGCCCTCGCCGCGTCGATGATCGTGCCCAGCGACATGGGGGAGCCCACCAACGACGTGCTGGAGCAGGTCTCCGACGCGATGATGCGGCTGGACGACCAGTTCCGGCTGCTCGAACCGGTCGGGATCGTCGCGTACCAGCCCGTCGACGAGGCGCTGATGGCCGACCCCGACGACACGGCCGGGTCCGGCGCCACCGCGGAGGGGGCCTCGGCGCCGGTCGACGAGAGCGATGTCGCGCGCTACGGCATGGTGCGCCTCACCCCGCTCGGGCTCTACGGGCTGCGGGCCCGGCTCCTGGAGGCCGGCTTCGCGGCGCCCGCCGTCGGCGAACTCGTGGACAAGGGCGCGGACGCGCTGCTCGACGGGGTGACGGTGTTCCCGCCGACGGCCGCCAGGGCCGAGACCGAGCAGTGGCTGGACCGCCGTGAACCCCTGCCCGCCGCACGGGAGTTGCTGGCCGCGGCCCGGGGTGCCGACGCCGGTGCGCCGGTGCGCAGGCTGTACTGCCAGCAGGCGCTGTCGCTGGTCGGTCCGGCGGCCGAACCGGCGCTGCGCGAGGTGCTCGACGACCCGGAGCTGGGCGGCCTCGCCCGGGTCTGGCTGAGCGAGCGGGGCCTGCCCGACGTGCCGGTCCCGTCCGAGGAGCTGGTGTTCTGGCTGACCGTCGACACGATCGCCGCGCAACTGGCCGCCGAGGGCAACTCCGAGGAACTGCAAGCCCTGGTGGAGGGACTGGCCCAGCGGCACAGCGGGTTCTTCGCCGCCGCCTGGCGGGTGGACCACCCCGCGACGGCCGACGTCCTGGAGGCCATGGGGCGGCTGCACCCCGACAAGCGGATCGCCAAGGAGGCCAGGAAGGCGGCCTTCAAGGCCCGCTCCCAGCGGGGGAATTGACGCGGGCGCCCTGAAGACCGCCCATGACCTGGGCGTTTTTGGGAATCCTGGCGGAGTGCTTACGGATTCATGGAAGTAAGCCCGGTGCGGTCGGCTGGTGTTCAACTCCCGTTCAGACACGGGCGGGACGGTGGCGCACGAGGGCCGCCGGCCTCCACGGCACCCCACCGTCACAGGAGACTCCATGTCGCTCACCCGCAGGGACTTCACCGCGAAATCCGCGCTCACCGGCGCCGGGGTGGTGCTGGCGGGCAGCGTCGGCGCCCTCGCCACCGCGCCGAACGCCCTCGCGTCCACCGAGACCACCACCGACCGCGAACCGGAGACGGCCCACCACGGCGTCGGCTACGGGCCGTTGGTGCCCGACCCCGACGGCCTCCTCGCCCTGCCCGCCGGCTTCACCTACCGCGTGATCACCTACAGCGGCCGGACCAAACTGGAATCGGGGGAGTTCACCCCCTCCAACCACGACGGCACCTCCACCTTCGACGGCCCCCGCGGCACCACCCTCCTCGTCAACAACCACGAACTGGCCGGACCCCGCGCCAACTGGAAGTACCCGGTGCCCCTCACCGAAGGCCTCGTCTACGACCCCGCGGCCTCCGGCGGCTGCACGGTGGTGGAGGTGCGCCCCGGCGGCCAGGTCGCCGAGTGGGTCGGCATCGCCGGCACCGCGACCAACTGCGCGGGCGGCAACACCCCTTGGGGCACCTGGCTCACCTGCGAGGAGACCGAGGACAGGGCCGGCTCCAACGGCATGACCAAGGACCACGGCTACGTCTTCGAGGTCGACCCCGAGGACCGCCGCGCCAACCGGAACCCCCAGCCGATCAAGGCACTCGGCCGCTACGCCCACGAGGCCGTCGTCGTCGACCCGCAGCGCGGCCATCTCTACCTCACCGAGGACGCCGCCAACCCCAACGGCCTGCTGTACCGCTGGACTCCGCCGGCCCACTTCCGGCACGGCCGCGGCCGGCTGCGCACCCTCGCCGCCGGCGCGGGCGTCCTCCAGGCCTTCAAGTGCTTCGACTCCGGCGGCACGTTCGTCGACGACCTCTCCCGCGCGACCAAGATCGGCACGGTCTACGGCGTCGACTGGGTCGACGTCCCCGACCGCGACGCCACGTCGGTCTCCGTCCGCAAGCAGTTCACCACCGGCCAGGTCACCCGCGCCCGCAAGCTGGAGGGCATGTGGTGGAGCGACGGCGGCACGTACATCGTCTCCTCCTTCGCCCGCACCGAGAGCCCCGTCCAGCACGACGGCGCCGTCTGGTTCTACGACCCCAAGCGCCGCACCCTCACCCTCAAGGTGCTGCTCGGCGTCAACCCCGACCCGTCGGCCGACGGCGCCTTCGACGGCCCCGACAACATCACCGTCTCGCCCTACGGCGGCCTCGTCATCGCCGAGGACGGCGAGGGCGTCCAGCACCTGTTCGGCGCGACCGACAGCGGCCGTACCTACCCCATCGCCCGCAACGAACTCAATCTCGGCACCGAAGAGGCGCCCGAATACAGCGAGTTCACCGGCGTCACCTTCTCGCCCGACGGCCGCACCCTGTACGCCAACATCCAGACCCCCGGCATCATGCTGGCCATCACCGGCCCGTGGAAGCGCCAGCGGCGCGGCTGACTCATCGGCCGGCTCAGGGGGTGACCCCCCGTGTCGGTTCCGCCGACCTTGCTGTCGGGAGGCGTGGCTCCGCACCGGCGCGCCTTCGCCGATTCCGGTCCCTGACCGCCGCGGGCGCCCCTGACCCGGGGGCGCCGCGGCGGTCGTAGGACCGCTGGTCACAGGGCCTGCGCGGACGGCTTCACCATGCCTCGCACCGTGCGGGACTTCACGAAGTCGCCCATCGCGGTCATGTCCCACTCGCCGGAGAACTGTCTGATCAGCTTCGCCATCATCACGCCGGTCTGCGCCTCGGCGTTGGTGAGGTCGAAGCGGACCAGCTCCTCGCCGGTCGCGGCGTCCAGGAGACGGCAGTAGGCCTTGGCGACCTCGGTGAACTTCTGGCCCGAGAAGGAGTTGACCGTGAAGACCAGGGCGGTCACCTCCTGCGGGAGGCGGCCGAGGTCGACCACGATCACCTCGTCGTCACCGCCGCCCTCGCCCGTGAGGTTGTCGCCGGAGTGCTTCACCGCGCCGTTCAGGATCGACAGCTTGCCGAAGTAGCAGCTGTCGACGTGGTTGCGCTGCGGGCCGTAGGCGATGACCGAGGCGTCCAGGTCGATGTCCTTGCCGCGGAACGCCGGCTCCCAGCCGAGGCCCATCTTGACCTGGGAGAGCAGCGCACGGCCGTCCTTGACCAGGGAGACGGTCTGGTTCTTCTGGAGGCTGACGCGGCCCTTGTCGAGGTTGATCTTCCCGGCGCCGAGCGGGGGCGCGGCGGGCGGCGGCGGGGGAGTCACGGCGGCCTGCGGCACCGGCGGGGCCTGCGGCGCGGGGGGCGCGGGCGGGGTCTGCGGCACGGGCGGCGCCACCGGGGTCGAGGCGGGGGCCGGCTCCTCCACCGTGACGCCGAAGTCGGTGGCGATGCCCGCGAGGCCGTCGGCGTATCCCTGGCCGACGGCGCGCGCCTTCCACACGCCGTTGCGCAGATAGATCTCCACCACGACCAGAGCCGTCTCCGTGCCGAGCCGCGGCGGCGTGAAGGTGCCCAGCACGCTGTTGTCGTCCGCGTCGCGGATCGTGGCCGTCGGTTCGATGCCCTGGAAGGACTGGCCGGCCGCGTCCGGACTCGCGGTGACCACGATCTTCTCGATGCCCGGGGGTACGGCGGAGGTGTCGACGGTGATCGCGTCGGGCGCCGTACCGCCGCCCGAGCGGTAGGTCACGCCCGGGCCCGCGGGCTGGTTGTAGAAGATGAAGTCGTCGTCGGAGCGCACCTTGCCGTCGGCGGTGAGCAGCAGGCCCGAAACGTCGAGCCGTACCGGGGCGGCGACGTCCACCGTCACGCGCGCGGCGGAGAGAGGGATGTTCGAGCCGGGGGTCATAGCTGTCATACCGGGAGAACGAGCGACATGGCTTTGCCGTTCCCTTACCCGCCGGTGCCGTGGCGCGAGGGCGAAGGAGAGGGGCGGGTCCCCCGCGACGTCCGGGGCCGGACGGTGCGGGGGACGGTCGGCGTGCGGCCGTTCGGCGGGGGCCGGCGTGCGGCCGTCGTCGGTGATCGGGACGCGTCCGTCCGTGTACCGGCCCCCGCCGCGGTCAGTTCAGACTCACCACCGTTCCCGCGCCGTTGGCGTACTCGATCCACGCCGTCGACCGGACGTCCGCGGGCAGGCCGGACCAGGAGGCGGTGAGGTCCAGGGGGGTGCCCGGGGTTGTCGTGGTCTGCCTGGGTGTCACGGCGAGCGTGCCCGTCGGGACGCTGTCCGCGGTGACCTGGTTGTCCTGGTACACGTACGGTGTGGTGGCGGCCGTGGGGGTTCCGGTCTCCACCGCCAGGACGGCGACGAGGTACGTGCCCGCGTCGGGCTTGGGCAGGACGACGTCCGCGACGCCGTGGGCGTCGGGCAGGACGACGTTGCCCTCCTGGAGGGTTCCGTCGATCCAGCGGCCGTAGACGATTCCGGTGAGCGCGGAGGACGGGTCGAACTTCACGCTGAACTCGGCGGCCTCGGTGCCCCCGGCTATCACCGGGTGGTAGTCCTGCTCCTCGGTCCCGGTCAGGGTCCCGTGGACGGGTGGCGCGGAGACCGGGCCGTAGACCGTCGCCGTCAGTGACGTCGAGGCCGGCGTGACCGAGTAGGACAGCTGTCCGGCGGCGCCGCTGCCGGTCACCAGCTGGGGCGCCCGTACGGTCTGCGGGACGACGACGACCGGACTGCGTACGGCGGTACGGCCGGACGTCCAGGTCAGCGAACCGGTGTCGGTGACGCCCACGCGCGCGGCGGTGACGTCGAAGCGGACGGTGAAGGTGCGCCGCTGGCCGGGTTTCGTGAAGTGCAGGGTGGCCGGGCTGACCGTGGCCTTCACCCCTGGCAGGTCGACGGCGACCCGGTAGGTGCCCGGGGTGACGGCGGTGACGGTGCGGGTCACGGTCTGGCTGCCGAACAGGTCGCCGATCGCGATGGACGCCGAGTTGAGGTCACTGGCGTCGAGGGCCTTCGTGCCGGTGCCGGTGTCGATACCCAGGCCCTCCAGGTAGCCCAGCCAGTCCTCTTCGGTCGAGTCGTAGACCAGGCCGGGTCGGAGCATCGCCCGCGTCTCGACCTCGCCGGCGCCCTGCGCGAAGGCGTCGTCGCTGTCCTTGCCCTCGGGCGACTTCGTGGGCGTGGCGGTGGTCATCATCGCCGACTTGACGGCCATGGGTGACCAGGCGGGGTGCAGGCCCAGGTACAGCGCGGCGAGGCCGGATATGTGCGGTGCCGCCATGGACGTACCGGAGTAGAAGTCGAAGGAGCGCCCGCTGTTGGTCGGCGGGGCGACCGCGGCCAGGATGGAGACGCCGGGGGCGGTGATGTCCGGCTTGAGGATGTCGCCGTTGCTCGCGGTGGACGGGCCGCGCGAGGAGAAGGCGGCGACCTGCGGGTACGGGACGTCGCTGCCGCCGGTGACCAGGCCGGCGGTGGCGCCGTCGGTGGCCGCGTAGGCGCGCACGGTCGTGGAGTCGGGGGTGTTCAGGTGCACGGTGGGCACGCTGTGCAGGTCGCCGTCGGTGCTGCCGTCGGTGAGGTTGACCAGCACCATGCCCAGGCCGCCGGCCCGGCCGACCTCGGCGGACTTGGCGACCCGGGCGTTGACGCCGCGGTCGCACACCACCAGCTTGCCCGCGGTCTTCGCGGGGTCGAGCGTGCCCTCCTCGCAGAGTGCGGCGTCGGCGGCGGCGGCCGAGTCGTTCTTCAGCGACACCGCCCGTACCAGCGGCGCGGGGCCGACGGTCCGGGTGACGGTGGTGCTGATGCCGGTGTAGCGCTCACCGTTGCCGAGTACGACCGTGGCCTTGTGCGGCGCCACGGTGCCGGCCGCCACGGTGGTCGTCCAGGGCGCGGTGTTGGACAGTGTGCTCGCTTCGGGGCCCGAGTTGCCGCCGGCCGTGGAGACGAACACCCCGGCGGCCGCCGCGTTGCGGAAAGCGGCCTGCACCGGGCTGTCGGGGGCGTCCTCCACAAGGCCGCCGACCGAGTAGTTGATCACGTCGACGCCGTCGGCGACGGCCTGGTCGATCGCGGCAACGATGTCACTCGTCAGACCGCCGCTCTGGGTTCCGTCCTTGCTCTCCCACAGCGCCTTGTACACCGCGATCGCCGCGCCCGGCGCCACACCGGAGACGGTGCCGAAGTCCCGTCCGGCGACGCGGGCTTGGACGTTCGCGTCGCCCGCGGCGGTGGAGGCGGTGTGGGTGCCGTGGCCCTCGCCGTCCCGGGGCGAGACGTAGTCGGCGCGGTTGGACTCCGGCACCGTTTTCAGCCAGCCGTCGCCGTAGTAGCGGGCGCTGACGATCTTCTGGTTGCAGTCGGCGGCGGTGAAGTCGTCACCGGTCTGGCAGGTGCCGGTGAAGGTGGTGCCGTCGGCCTTGCGCATGACGGTGGTGGTGCCGCGCAGGTAGGGCCGGTACCGGTCGGAGGCCGCGGCGGACGGCTTGGCGGTCTTGAGTTCGGGCGCGGCGAAGGAGGCGCTCTCGGGCCAGATGCCGGTGTCGATGTCACCGATGACGACGCCGCGGCCCGCCTTCGCGGTGCCGCCGAGCGCCGCCCACAGGCCGCTGCGGCCCGAAAGGCCCATGAAATCAGTGGAGTTGGTGTCGTCCGTCACATGGAGCAGAACGTCGGGCGTCACCGAGGTGACGCCCTTCGCCACGGTCAGCCGCAGGACCTGGGCGGGGGTCAGCTGGGCGGCGAAGGTGTCGCTCGCCACCGCGTAGTGCCGACTGACCTCGGCACCCACCTTGTGTGCCGCGGCGGTCTGTTCGTCGAGGAGATGGGCGCGGTAGCGGCGGGCGGCGGACGTGCCGACGTCCACCTTGGCGTCCTTGGCCGGCCTGGTCGCTGGGATGCCGTCGACGCCGCCGGCGTAGGTGGCGATCGGCTGGTCGGTGAGGGTGACGAGATATCGCCCCGCGACCGGACGGGCGGGGCCGGTCGTGGTACCGGAAGCCGCGGCGGGGGCCGCCAGTGCCGGTGCGGCCAGCGGCGAGGCGGCCAGCAGCAGAGTGGCCACGACGGTACCGGCCGTGCGGCGTGCTGGGCGTGCTGGGCGTGCTGATCTTCGTGACGGAGATGCCACGGGACTCCTCCCAGGTTCGGGCATGAAGGGGAGAGAAGCGAGCGACGCTCGCTTCTCCAAGAGCCGTGCGGGAGACGGCAGTTCGCACCACTGCTGGGGCGTGTGATGCCGGATGTGACAGAAGTGAACGCCGGGTGATCACTTGTTGTCCAGACAATCCCGTGGCGTCTTTGGCACTCTGTCCAAACACGCCACCCGTGCCGCACGTGCCACCCGGCCACCCCGGCCGTAGCGGCCAACGCCCTTCACCCGGAAGGCAGTTCATGCTGGACGCGCTCGGCATCAGCACCTTCGACGAACATGTCTACCGCGCCCTGCTGACCGGGCCGCAGACCACGGTCCGCGAACTCTCCGGTGCCGTGGACGCCACCGTCGCCCGCACCGTGCACGCCCTCAGGCGCCTCGCGGGCCTGGGACTTGTCCGGCGCACCGGTCCCGGCCGCTGGGAGGCGGCGGGGCCGCAGTCCGCGCTCACCGCGCTGGTCAACCGGCGCCGTTCGGAGGCGGAGACGGCCTTCACCGACGCCGAGGCCATCCTGCCCGACCTCAACCGCCTCTACCGCACCGGCCGGTTGCAGACCGACCCGGGCAGCCTCGTCGAGGTGCTGACCGGCCGGGAGACCGTGGCCCGGAAGGTCGAGGAGCTGAGCCGGTCCGTCACCGCCCACTTGTGGACGCTGGACAAGCCGCCCTACCTGGAGCCCGTCGGCGAACCAGGGTTCAACGACCAGGAGACGGCCACCACCCGGATGTGGCTGGGGCGTGGAGTCGAGGTGCGTACGGTCTACTGCCGTGAGTCGCTGGAGCCCCCGGGCCGCTTCCGAAGTCTGCTGCACCTCGCGTCCCTGGGCGAACAGGCCCGGCTGCTGCCCCGCCTCCCGTTCAAGGCACGGATAGTCGACCGCCGAATCGCGCTGGTGCTGCTCGTCGGCGGGAGCCAGGACAGCATCGCCGTCGTGCACCCCTCCGGCCTGCTCGACGCCCTGATCGAACTCTTCGAGGCCTACTGGGACCGGGCCGAACCCCTCGACCCGGCCCCGGCGCCGGCCGAGGCGGAGCCGCCGGGCGCGAGACCGGGCGAGGATGAACTCCTGCTCCTGCGCATGCTGCACGCCGGCTACAAGGACCATGCCATCGGCCGTCAGCTCGGTATCAGCACCCGCACCGCCACCCGCCGCGTCGCCGCCCTGATGCGCACCCTCGACGCCCGCAACCGATTCCAGGCCGGCGCCGCCGCCTACGCCCGTGGCTGGCTCTCCTGAGCCGGGCCACAGCCGGTCGGCCGCGAACCGCAACCGCAAACCGCAACCGGCAACCGGCAACCGAACCGCCAACGCGGCCGGGCCGCGGGCCGGGGACCCGCTACGGCACCACCACGATCTTCCGCCCCACCCCCGCCGCGAACTGCTCCAGCGCCTCCGGGTACCGCTCCAGCTCGATCCGGTCGCTGATGAACACCTCCGGATCGAGCACCCCGTTGGCGAACAGCTCCGCCGCCCGCTCGAAGCTGTGCAGCACCGCCATCGAGCCGGTGATGGTGATCTCCTGGTTGTAGATCCGGTACGGGTCGATCGACACCCGGGTCGCGTAGTCGGCGACCCCGAACTGGAGGAACGTGCCCGCCTTCGCGACCCGGTCCAGACCGTCCTGGATGGCCGCCGCGTTGCCGGTCGCGTCGATGACGAGGTCCCAGCCCTGCGGCCGGTCCAGCTCGTCCGCGCCGGCCGCCGACCCCGAGACGCCGAGCTTGCGCGCCGTCTCCAGCCGGGCCGGATTCAGGTCGACCACGTCCACGCTCGCCGCGCCGGTGCGCTTGGCCAGCTCCAGCATCATCAGGCCCATCGTCCCGGAGCCGTAGATCAGCACGTGCGCGCCGAGCCGGGAGCGCAGCACGTCGTAGCCGCGCACCGCGCAGGACAGCGGCTCCACCAGGGCGGCGTCCTGGGTGCGTATGTGCTCGGGCAGCTTCACGCAGTTCGCCACCGGGGCCACCGCGTACTGGGCCGCGCCGCCCGCCGTGGTGACGCCGATGGCGGCCCAGCGTTCGCAGAGGTTGTTGTGGCCGTTGCGGCACTGCCGGCACTCGTGGCAGTACAGCGAGGGGTCGACGGCCACCTGGTCGCCGACCGAGACCTCGGTGACCCGGGTGCCGGTCGCGACGACCTCGCCCGCGAACTCGTGGCCGGGCACGATCGGCAGCTTGGGCGCGAACTCGCCCTGGAGGATGTGGAGATCGGTGCCGCACAGCCCGCAGGCCGCGACCTCGACGACGACCTCGCGGGGGCCGGGCGTCGGGTCCGGGACGTCGGCGACGACGGCCCGGCCCACGGACTCGATGACGGCGGCCTTCATTTCACGGCTCCCAGCGACAGGCCCTGGACGAGTTTGTCCTGGGCGGCGAACCCCGCGGCGAGCACCGGCAGGGAGACGACGAGCGACGCGGCGCACACCTTGGCCAGGAACAGACCCTGGCTGGTGATGAAGCCGGTCAGGAAGACGGGCGCGGTCTCGGCGGCCACACCGGTGAGCACCCGGGCGAAGAGCAGTTCGTTCCAGCTGAAGATGAAGCAGATCAGGGCGGTCGCCGCGATACCGGGGAGGGCGATCGGGGCCACCACGCGCGCGAGGATGGTCGGCAGCCGGGCGCCGTCGATCTGCGCCGCCTCGATCACCGCGACCGGGACCTCGGCGAGGAACGACTGCATCATCCACACCGCGATCGGCAGGTTCATGGAGGTGTAGAGGATGACCAGGAGCCAGATGTTGTCCAGCATCCCGGTGTTCTTCGCGAACAGGTAGACGGGCAGCAGACCGGCCACCACGGGGAGCATTTTGGTGGAGAGGAAGAAGAACAGGACGTCGGTCCACTTCTTCACCGGCCGGATCGACAGCGCGTAGGCCGCCGGGAAGGCCAGCAGCAGCACGCAGAGCGTCGAGACAAGGGACGCCACCGTGGAGTTGATCAGCGCCGGCCAGGGGCTCGCGCCGCCTCCGGTGCCGAAGAACTCCCGGTAGCCGTCGAGGGTGAAGGCGGCCCCGAAGGACGGCGGGTTGGTCGCCGCGTCGGTCTCGGAGTGGAACGACGTCAGCGCCATCCAGGCGATGGGCAGGAAGAACACGATGCCGACCAGCCAGGCCACCAGGCCGAGGCCCGATCCCTTACGGCCGGCTCGCACGCGTACGGCGACGGTGCTCATGCGCGGGACACCTCCTCGCGGAACAGGGACGACACCACGCGCAGGGCGAAGGTCGCGATGATGATCGAGCCGATGACGACCAGGACGCCGGCCGCCGAGGCGAGACCGTTCTCGTGGGCCTGGTAGAAGCTCTGGTACACGGTGTAGGGCAGGTTGGCGGTGCCGAGGCCGCCGGAGGTGATCGTGAAGACCGCGTCGAAGTTCTGCACGATGTAGATCGAGCCCAGCAGGGCGCCCAGTTCGAGGTAGCGGCGCAGATGCGGGAGGGTCAGATAGCGGAAGACCTGCCAGGCGTCGGCGCCGTCCACCTTCGCGGCCTCGATCTGCTGCTGGTCGCGGCTCTGGAGTCCGGCCAGCAGGATGAGCATCATGAACGGCGTCCACTGCCAGACCAGGGAGGCTTCCACGGCGAGCAGCGGGGTGCGGGAGATCCAGTCCGGCTGGGGGCCGCCGACATAGTGCAACAACCCGTTGAGCAGGCCGTATTCGGGGTTGTACAGCACATGCTTCCAGAGCAGGGCCGCGGCCACCGGCACCACCAGGAAGGGGGCGATCAGCAGGGTGCGGACCACGCCCCGGCCGCGGAACCTTTGGTCCAGGAGCAGCGCGAGCAGCAGGCCGAGGACCAGGCTGGCCAGCACCACCGACACCGTGAGGAGCACGGTCGTCCACACCGAGTGGCGCAGGTCGGCGTCGTTCAGCACCTGGCGGTAGTTGTCGACGCCGGTGAAGTGACGGGCCTTCGGGTAGAGCGCGTTCCAGTCGAAGAAGGAGATGAACAGCGTTGCCACGAAGGGCAGTTGGGTGACAACGATCATGAAGACCAGGGCGGGCAGCAGCGGGGCGCGGGTGGCCCAGGCGCGCAGCCGGCCGGACGGCGTCCGTACGGTGCGGGCGGGAGTGGCGGCCAGCGGGGCCGTTGTGGTGGCGGTCATCGTCCCTCGTACTCCTTGGCGATCTTCTCGGCGAGTTGCTGGGACTTCCTCAGGGCCGAGTCGACCGACTGGCGTCCGGCGATGGCCGAGCTGATCTCCTGGGAGACCTTGGTGCCGAGGTCGGTGAACTCCGGGATGTCGACGAACTGGATGCCGGGTGCGGGGCGCGGCTGCACGCCCGGGTCGTTGGGCCGGGCCCCCTCGATGGCCGCCTTCGTCATCTCCTGGAAGGCCGCGGCCTCCTTGCGGTAGTCGGCGTTGGTGTACGTCGAGGCGCGCTTCCCGGCCGGGACGTCGGACCAGCCGTCCGTGGCGCCGACCAGTTGCTCGTACTCCTTGCCGGACGCCCAGGAGACGAACTTCCAGGCCTTGTCCGGGTTGTGCGACGCCTTCTGGATGCCCCAGGCCCAGGTGTAGAGCCAGCCCGAGGACGGCGTCTTCTCCACGGGGGCGGGCACGTAGCCGAGCTTCCCCTTGACCGGGGAGTTGTCCGCCTCCAGCGATCCGGCCGCGGAGGTGGCGTCGTACCACATGGCGACCTTGCTCTGGGTCATGTTGTTGAGGCACTCGGCGAAGCCGGACTGGGCCGCGCCGGACTCGCCGTGCTTGCGGACGAGGTCGACGTAGAACTTCGTCGCCTGCTCGAAGCCCGGGGAGTCCAGCTGCGCCTTCCAGTCCTTGTCGAACCAGGTGCCGCCGAAGGTGTTCACGACGGTGGTCAGGGGCGCCATCACCTCGCCCCAGCCGGGCAGTCCGCGCAGGCAGATCCCCTTCATGCCCGGCTTCGCCCCGTCGGCCTTGGCGGCGAGGTCCGCCACCTGGGTCCAGGTGGGGTGGGCCGGCATGGTGAGGCCCTTCTCGGCGAACACGTCCTTGCGGTAGATCAGGAAGGACGACTCGCCGTAGAACGGCTGCCCGTAGAGCTTGCCGTCGTCGGCGGTCAGCGCCTGGCGCATCGGCTTGAGGATGTCCTGCTCGTCGTAGCCGTGGTCCCTGCTGACGTAGGAGTCCATCTCGTGCAGCCAGCCGTTGCGGGCGTACATCGGGATCTCGTAGTTGGAGAGGGTGGCCACGTCGTACTGGCCCGCCTGGTTGGCGAAGTCCTGGCTGATCTTGTCGCGGACGTCGTTCTCGGGCAGGACGGTGAAGTTGACCTTGATGCCGGTCTCTTTGGTGAAGTGGGCGGCGGTGAGCTTCTGCAACTCGGTCATCTGGGGGTTGTTGACCATCAGGACGTTGATCGAGTCGCCGCCTGATCCGGCCCCGCCCGCTCCGACCCAGCAGCCGGAGAGCAGCGGGGCGAGCAGCGTCCCTGCGGCGGCCAGGGCGAGCGTTGCTCGCGAGGGCCGTCGTCGGCTCTGGGTTCGCATGGATCGCTCCAGGAGATAAGGGGAGATTTGTGGCATGAAGAGGGTGTGAAGTCGCCCTACGGGGAGGTGGGTTGGATGTCCCGAGGAGGCTAGTGGGGCGCGATGGAATTTCAGACGCGGATGACCTGCGGCCCCAGAAGTGCGTAACGATGGGCCTCGGCCGACGGGAGCAGGGTGCTGGTGACGATCGCCTCCAGGGCGCCGACTTCGGCGAACCGGCAGAAGCTGACCGCCCCGAACTTGGTGTGCACGCCCGCGAAGACGGTGCGCCGGGAGGCGCGCACGGCCTGCGCCTTGACCTCGCTGACGGCGGGGTCGGGCGTGGTCAGTCCGTGTTCCCGGGTGATGCCGTTGGCGCCGATGTAGGCCAGGTCGACGACGAAGCCGGCGAGCATCTTCGTCGTCCAGTGGTCCACGGTCGCCAGCGTGCCGTGGCGGACCCGGCCGCCGAGCAGCAGCACGGAGGTGTTCTCGGCCTCGGCCAGCACGCCGGCGACCGGCAGGGACGCGGTGACCACGGTCAGCGGCCGGTCCCGGGGCAGGGCCTCGGCGATGAGCTGCGGGGTGAAGCCCTCGTCGACGAAGACGGTCTCGGCGTCCCCGAGCAGTTCGGCCGCGGCGAGCGCGATCCGGCGCTTCTCGGGCACCTGGCTGGTGGCGCGGAAGGCGAGGGTCGTCTCGAAGCCGGCGCTCTCCACGGGATAGGCCCCGCCGTGCGTCCTGCGGACCAGCCCGTGGTCCTCCAGGGCGCGCAGGTCACGCCGTACGGTCTCCTTGGCCACGCCGAGTTCGGCGGCGAGCGCGGCGACATCGACCGCGCCGGTGCGCCTGGCGGCCAGCACGATCTCCCGCTGCCGCTCCTCCGCGGTCCGCGCGCTCATGGCCGACACCTCCCTTGCTGTCGCTCACTCCTGCCCGTTCGGGCCCGGTGGGACCCATGGGGGAAGTTGTACAGGCGGTGTGCGGCACTGACCAGGCTTGTTGCACGCCCGATGCTGCCCGGGTGTGCCCGTTTGCCGGGCGACGGCCCCGGGCCGGACCTGCGTGGCTGCGGGACGAGGCGGGGGAGCGGGCAGCGTCCGTGCCCGCATACGCCGGCGGACGGGCCCGTTCGGTGCCCGCCCGCCGCTTCGGAACGCGTTTTCCCGTCAGTACGGCCAGATCGGCGGGTCGTTCACGAAGTGGCCGCCGAGGTAGGCCTGGGCCACGTTCTCCGGGTCGAGCTCGCCCTGTTCGGCGATGAGCTTCTCGGCGAACTGCTCGGAGTCGTCCCGGGGTTCGTAGCCGAGGGCGCGCGCGGTCGACAGGTCCCACCAGAGCCGGGTGTTGGCGGAGGAGCCGTAGACGACGGTGTGGCCGACCTCCTCGGCGGTCAGCGCCGCGTGGAAGAGGCGGGCGCCGTCGGCGGGGCTCATCCAGACGGACAGCATGCGGACGCTGCTGGGCTGGGGGAAGCAGGAGCCGATGCGGACCGAGACGGTCTCCACGCCGTGCTTGTCCCAGTAGAGCTGGGCGAGGTCCTCGCCGAAGGACTTGGACAGGCCGTAGAAGGTGTCCGGGCGGCGCGGGGTGTCGACCGGGATGAGCGGGGCGCCGTCGCGGGGGTACGGGGTGAAGCCGACCGCGTGGTTGGAGGAGGCGAAGACGACGCGCCGTACGCCCTCCTCGCGGGCGGCCTCGTAGAGGTTGTGGGTGCCCTCGATGTTCGACTTGAGGATCTTGTCGAAGGAGGCTTCCAGGGAGATGCCCGCGAGATGGATGATCGCGTCGACGCCCCGTACGGCCTCGCGGAGCGCGGCGCGGTCGGCGAGGTCCGCGGTGATCGCGTCCGGTTCGCCCTCGATCGGGCGCAGGTCCAGCAGCCGCAGGTGGTAGCCGAAGGCGGGGAGCAGGTTGCGCATCAGGGTGCCGAGTCCGCCTGCGGCGCCGGTGAGCAGAACGGTGCGGGGAGCGGGCATCCTTGGGTCTCCTCGGGTCGACATGGACACAGGGCCCGACACAGAGTCCGGTCCATGGATGATATTCACATGCATGGACAAACTAGGGACCTGTGCCGCACCCGTCAAGTGTGGCGCGGACCTGGGAAATCCGCTCGCCTCTTGCTCATTTCCCTGCTTGACCCATCCTGAGAGGGCTCCATAGGGTGGGCTTGTTCAGAAATGTGGACGTTGATCAGAACGTTGATCCGACGACGTACGTGCCTGTCAAGGGAGAGCCCGTGACGCCAGCCCCTCTCGCCGCCCGGCTCAGTGTCCCCAGCGGGCCGCTGTTCTTCCCCGTCACCGCCTACGGCCCCGACGGCTCGCTCGACCTCGACGTCTACCGCACGCATGTGCGCCGGGGCGTCGAGGCCGGTGCCGCCGCCGTCTTCGCGTGCTGCGGCACCGGGGAGTTCCACGCGCTGCTGCCCGAGGAGTTCGAGCGGTGCGTCCGGGCCGCCGTCGAGGCGGCGGACGGCCGGGTGCCGGTGGTCGCGGGCGCCGGCTACGGCACCGCGCTCGCCGTACGGTACGCCCGGCTCGCCGAGGCGGCCGGCGCCGACGGGCTGCTCGCCCTGCCCCCCTACCTCGTCCTCGCCGGACAGGAGGGGCTGCTGCGGCACTACCGCGAGGTGGCCGCGGCGACCGCCCTGCCCGTCATCGTCTACCAGCGCGACAACGCGGTCTTCACCCCCGCGACGGTGGTCGAACTCGCCCGTACCGAGGGCGTCATCGGCTTCAAGGACGGCCTCGGCGACCTCGACCTGATGCAGCGGATCGTGAGCGCCGTACGCACCGAGGTCCCCGGCGACTTCCTCTACTTCAACGGACTGCCCACCGCCGAGCAGACCCAGCTCGCCTACCGGGGCATCGGGATCACCCTCTACTCGTCCGCCGTGTTCTGCTTCGTACCCGAACTCGCGCTCGCCTTCCACCGGGCGCTCGCCTCCGGCGACGACACCACCGCGCACCGCCTGCTGGACGGCTTCTACCGGCCGTTCGTCGAACTGCGCGCCCAGGGCCGCGGCTACGCGGTCTCCCTTGTCAAGGCGGGGGTACGGATGCGCGGACTCGACGTCGGCGAGGTCCGGCCGCCGCTGCACGAGCCCGCCGCGGAACACGTCAAACAGCTCGCCCGGCTGATCGAGCGCGGTCACGCGCTCATCGAGGAGGAGAAGTGAAGGCGTCCGCGTTCCTTTACCCCTGGGACGTCGTCGGCGACCCGGAGGCGGCGCACCGGACCGCCGCGCTCGGCGTCCGGCAGGCGACCCTCGCCGCCGCCTACCACTCCACGCGCGCCCTGACCCCCCGCCACCCGCGCCACCGCGTCGTCACCGCCGAGCACGCGGCCGTCCTCTACCCCCCGGACGACCGCTGGGCGGCCCGGACCCCGCGCCCGTACCCGGCCGGCGACTGGGCGCCCGGTGACGCCTACGGCGAGGCCGCCGCCGCGCTCGCGGACGCGGGTCTGGAGGTGCACACCTGGGTCGTCCTCGCCCACAACTCCCGTCTGGGCGCCGACCGTCCGGACACCTCCGTGGTCAACGCCTACGGCGACCGCTACCCCTGGGCGCCCTGCATCGCACAGCCCGCCACGCGCGCGTACCTCGTCGACCTGGCCGCGGAGGCGGCGGTACGGCCCGGTGCGCGCGGCACCGAACTGGAGTCCCTCGGCTGGTACGGCCTCGCCCACCTGCACGCCCACGACAAGACCGGCGGAGTCGCGCTCGGCGACGCCGGCCAGTACCTGATGTCCCTGTGCTTCTGCCCCGACTGCCGGCAGGGCTACGGCGAACAGGGCCTGGACGCCGACCGGTTGGCGGTTGACGTACGGAACGCGCTGGAGCCGCTGTGGCGCGGCGCACCCGCCGACGACGGCTGGCCCGGGGTCGAGAAGCTCCTGGGCGAGGCCGCCGCGACGGCCACGCGCGCGTGGCGTGACGAGCGGGCCCGCACCCTCCAGGAGGCCGCCGTCGGCGCGGTCCGGGCCGCCGCGCCCGTGGGGTTCCAGGTCCTGCTGCACGCGGACCCGTGGTCGTACCACTGCGGCGCCAACGCGGGCGTGGACCCGGGGCACATCCTGTCCGTGGCCGACGGCGTGGTCGTCCCCTGCACGGGCGGCGCGGAGCTTCTGACGCCCTTCGCCGCCCAGGACCGCCCGGACGCCGTGCTGGCCGCCAACTTCACCATCGTCTCCGGCATGGGCGGCCACCCCGTGACCCTGCCGGCCGACGCGGCCAGCGCCCGCGCCCTGGGAGCGACCGAACTCCGGCTCTACCACGCCGGGTTGGCCTCGGACGCCGACCTGGGCGCGGTACGCGGGGCGCTCGCGACGCTGTGAGGCGCGGGGCCCTGCCGCCGCCCTGCCGGGCCGGGGCCGCGGTGACCGCCGCTACCGGCTGTCGTACGCCGTGCGGATCCGGTGCGGGTACGGCCGATGAGTTCTGTGGGCGACCGAACTCCGGCTACACCACGCCGGGTTGGCCTCGGACGCCGACCTGGACGCGGTACGCGAGGCGCTCGCGACGCTGGGAGGTGCGGGGCTCGGCCGGGCCGGGGCCGGGCCGCGGGTGACCGCCCCGACCGGTGGCGTCGTCTCGTACCTGCCCGCCGCAGGCGTCGGTGACCGCGGCGATCAGGGCGCGACCGGCTGTCGTACGCCGTGCGGAACCGGCGGGAGAACGGCCGATGAGTTCCGCGGGCCCGACCGGTCCACCATGAGGGGAGCCCGACCGCGGACTCCTGACGCCGGACTCCGGGCCACCGGCCGCGCAGGCCGTCGGCTCGCTGAGGAGAAGTGATGACCGACCCGACGTTCGATCTCGGCCCGCAGGCCCTTGTCGTGGCACGGCTCGCGGAGGGCGTGGGCGACGAGCTGCTCGCCGCCGGGACACCCTGCCCCGGCCTCGCCGTCCGCAACATCCTGGGCCATCTGCTCGGCCTCTCCACCGCCTTCCGCGACGCCGCCCGCAAGCGGCTGGGCGCGACGACGGACACCGCCGCGAACACCGCCGTCCCGGACGTCGGTGCCGGCTGGCGCGCGGAGCTGCCCAAGATCCTCGACGAACTCGCCGAGGCGTGGCGCGATCCGGCCGCGTGGACCGGCATGACCCGCGCCGGGGGTGTCGACCTGCCCGCCCCGGTCGCCGCCGCCGTCGCCGCCGACGAGCTGGTGATCCACGGCTGGGACCTCGCCAGGGCCACCGGCCAGGGCTACGACCCCGACCCGACCGCCCTCCAGGTCTCGTACGACTTCCTGCGCGCGGCGGCACAGGACCCGGTCCGCGGCGGGATCTTCGGCCCGGTGGTGCCGGTACCCGAGGAGGCACCGCTGCTGGCGAGAGCGGTCGGGCTCAGCGGACGCGACCCGGAGTGGAAACCGTAGGAGGACCCGCGGGCGCCGCCCGACCGTCCCAGGGGGTGGCCCGCCCCCTGGGACGTGAGCGCCCGGGGGCCACCGTCCGTATCCCTCCTCACCATGCCCCTCAGCCTCACCGTCCTCGGCACCGCCTCCCCGCATCCGCGTCCGGGGCGCCCCTGTTCCGGGTATCTGCTGCGCGGCGGAGGTGCCGAGGTGTGGGTGGACGCCGGGCCAGGTACGTTCGCGGAGTTGCAGCGGCACACGGATCCCGCGCGGCTGTCCGCGATCTGGATCTCGCACCTGCACGCCGACCACAGCGCCGATCTGCTCGCCGCGGTCCAGGCGTTCGTCTTCGGCGGGCTCACCCCGCCCGCGCCGATCCCGGTCTACGCGCCCCGGGACTGCGCCCGCCGCCTCGCCGGGTTCCTCGGCCGGCCGGACGCGGGTTTCCTGAGTGGAGTCCTCGACTTCAGGCCGCTCCACGACGGTCACGCCGTCCGGCACTGGAACCTCCGCCTCACCGCCCGCGCCGTGGCGCACGACATCGAGGCGTACGGGCTGCGCGCCGAGTGCCAGGGCAGCGTCCTCGCGTACTCCGGGGACAGCGGCCCCTGCGCGGCGCTCCCCGAACTCGCCGCCGGGGCCGACCTGTTCCTGTGTGAGGCCACCATCGACCGGCATCGCGGAAGCGAACGACAGGTCCACCTCACTCCCGAGGACGCCGCCGCCTGCGCCAGGGGCGCGCGCGAACTCCTCGTCACCCACGTCGGGCCCACCCTCACCCGGGAGGCGGCGCTGCAACGCGCCGCCGCCGGCCACCCCGGCCGGACCTCCGCCGCGCTCGAAGGCGTCACCAGGACCTTCTGAGCCGTCGGCCCCGGCCGCCCCAACTTCCTCTGCCGCAAGCATTGACGAAACACAGGGGCACTCCTACCTTTCAACGCGTCGTACTTCGTACGTCATATATGAGACGCGATACGCGAGACCGAGGTGCGCGACCGGTCGGCGACCGCGGCCCGTGACATCCGAGAGGCGCGCATGACCTCTGTGCCCACGCCGATCCCGTCCCGCACGCAGTTCGTGCTGGAGGGGATCAAACACCGCATTCTCACCGGGCAGTTGACGCCCGGCCGACCACTGGTCGAGACCGAACTCGCCGCCGGGTTCGGGGTGTCCAAGACCCCGGTGCGCGAGGCGCTCAAGACGCTGGCCGGCACCGGGCTCGTCGTACTGAACCAGTACAAGGGCGTCACGGTGCGCACGGTGGACGCGGAGATGGCGCGCCAGGTCTACGACGTACGGCTGCTGCTGGAACCCGAGGCGCTCCGGCGCACCGTACGGCGCGGAGCCTCCCTGGACGCGGCCCGGGACGCGCTGACCCGCGCCGACCGGGCCACCGACACCGCCGAACGCTCCCTCGCCAACCGGGAGTTCCACCGCGCCCTCTACCTGCCGTGCGGCAACCCGCTGCTCGGCCGGATGCTCGACGAGGTGCGCGACCAGGCCGCCCTCGTCGCCGCCGTCGCCTGGGCCGCCTCCCCCTCCTGGGAGCGGGAGGCCGGTGAGCACCGCGAGATCCTGCGGCTCGCCCTCGACGGTGACTCGGAGGGCGCGGCGAGCGCCCTCCACGCACACATCGGATCGTTCGTGCGACGGGCCTTCCCCGAGGCGGAGTCCGGGTTCCAGGGAGAGGACGGTCAGGCATGACGGCGATGTTCGAGGCCCAACGCGCGGCCCTGGCCGACGTGGTGGCGATCCCGGTGACCCCGTTCGCCGAGGACGGCGCCATCGACCGGGACGCCCACCGGGCCCTGCTGCGCCGGCTGCTCGACGGCGGGATCCGTACCCTCACGCCGAACGGGAACACCGGCGAGTTCTACACCCTGACACCCCAGGAGCGGCGCCTGGTCACCGAGTCGACCGTGGAGGAGGCGGGGGAGCGGGCCGCGGTCCTGGTCGGCGTCGGACATGACGTGCCGACCGCCGTCGACTCCGCCCGGCACGCCAGCGAGCGGGGCGCGACGATGGTGATGGTGCACCAGCCGGTCCACCCGTACGTCTCGCAGGGCGGCTGGGTCGACTACCACCGGGCCATCGCCTCGGCCGTGCCCGATCTGGGCGTGGTGCCGTACATCCGCAACGCGCAGCTGCCCGGCGCCCGGCTCGCCGAACTCGCCGACGCCTGCCCGAACGTGATCGGCGTCAAGTACGCCGTGCCGGACGCGGCGCGCTTCGCCGCCTTCGCCCGGGACGCGGGGCTCGAACGCTTCGTCTGGGTGGCCGGCCTCGCCGAGCCGTACGCGCCCTCGTACTTCTCGGCCGGCGCCACCGGTTTCACCTCGGGGCTCGTCAACGTCGCCCCCGCGGTCTCGCTGAACATGATCGAGGCGCTGCGCTCGGGGGACTACCCGGCGGCGATGAAGGTGTGGGAACAGATCCGCCGCTTCGAGGAACTGCGCGGGGCCAACGGTTCCGCGGACAACGTCACGGTGGTCAAGGAAGCGCTTTCCTCGCTCGGTCTCTGCCGCCGGGACGTACGCCCGCCGAGCCGGGAGCTGCCCGAGAGCGCACGGGCCAAGGTCGCCGCCATCGCCGCCGGGTGGCCGCTGTGAACGCCCCCGCCGGCCGCAGGCGCCCCGAGGAGCTCAGAAGCCACCAGTGGTACGGCGCCGAAGGGCTGCGCTCCTTCAGCCACCGCGCCCGCACCCGCCAGCTCGGCTACCTCCCCGAGGAGCACCTCGGCAAGCCGGTCATCGCGATCCTCAACACCTGGTCGGACATCAACCCCTGCCACGTCCACCTCCGCGACCGCGCGCAGGCCGTGAAGCGGGGTGTCTGGCAGGCCGGCGGCTTCCCGCTGGAGTTCCCGGTCGCCACGCTCAGCGAGACCTTCCAGAAGCCGACCCCGATGCTCTACCGCAACCTGCTCGCGATGGAGACCGAGGAGCTGCTGCGCTCCTACCCGGTGGACGGGGCCGTCCTGCTGGGCGGCTGCGACAAGTCGACGCCCGCGCTGCTGATGGGCGCGGCCAGCGTCGACCTGCCCGCCGTGTTCGTGCCGGCCGGACCCATGCTGCCGGGCCACTGGCGTGACGAGGTGCTCGGCTCGGGCACCGACATGTGGAAGTACTGGGACGACAAGCGGGCCGGTCTCATCGGCGACTGCGAGATGACCGAGCTGGAGAGCGGCCTCGCGCGCTCACCGGGTCACTGCATGACGATGGGGACGGCGTCCACGCTCACCGCCGCCGCCGAGGCGCTCGGCGTGACCGTGCCCGGCGCGTCCAGCATTCCGGCGGTGGACTCCGGGCACGACCGGATGGCCGCCGCGTCCGGACTGCGCATCGTCGACCTGGTCCACCAGGACCGCAGGCTCTCCGCGATCCTCACCCGCGACGCCTTCGAGGACGCGGTCACCACCGTGCTCGGGCTCGGCGGCTCCACCAACGCCGTGATCCACCTGATCGCCATGGCCGGCCGCGCGGGGGTGCGCCTCACCCTGGACGACTTCGACCGCGTCGCCCGTACGGTCCCGGTCCTGGCCAACGTACGGCCGGGCGGACGGCGGTACCTCATGGAGGACTTCCACTTCGCCGGCGGGCTGCCCGGGTTCCTGTCCCGGATCACCGATCTGCTCCACCTGGACCGTCCGACCGTCTCCCACGACACCCTGCGCGAACAGCTCGCCGGCGCGCGGGTGCACAACGACGACGTGATCCGCCCGCGCGACAACCCGGTCGCGAGCGAGGGCGGGGTGGCGGTCCTGCGCGGCAACCTCTGCCCGGACGGCGCGGTCATCAAGCACATCGCCGCCGAGCCGCGGCTGCTCAAGCACACCGGACCCGCGGTCGTCTTCGACGACTACCGGACCATGCAGCGCACGATCAACGACCCGTCCCTCGGCATCACCGCCGACAGCGTGCTGGTGCTGCGCAACGCGGGTCCCAAGGGCGGGCCCGGCATGCCCGAGTACGGCATGCTCCCGCTCCCCGACCACCTGCTCCGGCAGGGCGTACGGGACATGCTGCGGATCTCCGACGCCCGGATGAGCGGCACCAGTTACGGCGCCTGTGTGCTGCACGTGGCGCCCGAGTCCTACGTCGGCGGACCGCTGGCGCTGGTGCGCACCGGCGACTCCATCACCCTCGACGTCGCGGCGCGGTCCCTGCAACTCAACGTCGAAGACGCGGAGTTGAAGCGTCGCCGCGAGGAGTGGACACCGCCGCCCGCCCGGTACGAGCGCGGCTATGGCGCGCTCTACAACGACCAGATCACCCAGGCCGACACCGGCTGCGACTTCGAGTTCCTGGCCCGGCCGGGCCAGGTCCCGGACCCGTACGCGGGCTGAACCCCCGGCAGCGGCGCGGGACTTGCGCACGTCCGTCGAGTAAGCGCTTCCTGCACAGTCCGTACACGACCGACCGCAAGTGAACGGAGAAGAGTCATGGCCCAAGCCGCAGCCGTGGCGACACCGCCCGCGCCGGCCCGGCGGCGCCGTGCCTCCGCGACGCCACGCAGACTGCCGTATCTGCTGATCGCCCCCGCCGCCCTGCTCCTGCTCGGCTTCATCGCCTACCCGGTCATCAGCGTCTTCTACTACAGCCTGCGGAACTACAACCCCACCAAACCGTGGCGCAACGGCTACGCGGGCCTCGGCAACTTCACCCACGCCTTCTCCCACGACCCGCAGTTCTGGTCCACGCTGACCTTCAGCGCCCAGTGGGTCGTCGTCGAGGTCGGGCTCCAGCTCCTGTGCGGACTCGCCCTGGCGCTGATCGTCAACCAGAGCTTCGTGGGCCGCTCGCTGGGCCGGGCGCTGGTGTTCTCCCCGTGGGCGGTGTCGGGCGTACTGACCTCCGCGATCTGGGTGCTGCTCTACAACTCCCAGACGGGGATCACCCGTTACCTCGCCGACCTGGGCGTCGGCCAGTACGGCACGAGCTGGCTGTCGGACCCCTCGACCGTCTTCCCCGCCGCGATCGTCGCCGACCTGTGGCGAGGCGTCCCCTTCTTCGCGATCCTCATCCTCGCCGACCTCCAGTCCGTCTCCAAGGACCTCTACGAGGCCGCCGAGGTCGACGGCGCCGGCCGGTTCAAGCAGTTCCTGCACATCACCCTGCCGCACCTCAGGGACGCCATCGTGCTCTCCACGCTGCTGCGCGCGGTGTGGGAGTTCAACAACGTCGACCTGCTCTACACCCTGACCGGCGGCGGACCGGCCGGCGAGACCACCACCCTGCCGCTCTACATCGCCAACACCAGTGTCGACGCCCACGACTTCGGCTACGCGTCGGCCCTCACCACGGTCGCGTTCGTGATCCTGCTCTTCTGCTCGATCGTCTACCTGCGGCTGAGCAAGTTCGGAGGCGGAGAGAAGTGATCACCGAGGAAGCCGTCCAGACCGCCCCCGCACCGACGCGCCCGGCACCCCGGCCACCGCGCCCCCGCACGGCCCGCCGCGCCTGGGACGAGGCACCGCGCTGGCAGCTCTACGTCCCGCTCGCGCTCTACCTCCTCTTCACCCTGATCCCCTTCTACTGGATCCTGCTCTTCGCGCTCCGCCCGGCCGGCTCGACCTCCCTGGTGCCCTGGCCGGTCACCTTCGACCACTTCCACAAGGTGTGGACCGAGCGCAGCTTCGCCACCTACTTCCAGAACAGCGTCTACGTCGGGGTCGCCACCCTGCTGCTCACCACGGGCGTCGCACTGGCCGGCGGATACGCCCTCGCCCGCTTCGACTTCAGGGGCAAGCGCGGCTTCATGCTGGCGCTGCTCTGCTCCCAGTTCGTGCCCGGCGCCCTGCTGCTGGTACCGCTCTTCCAGATCTTCGCCGAGCTGCGGATGATCAACTCGCTGGGCAGCGTCGTCCTCGCGGAGACCGTCTTCCAGCTGCCGCTGTCGATGATCCTGATCAGCGGCTTCATCCGGAACGTGCCGTACGCCCTGGAGGAGGCCGCCTGGGTCGACGGCTGCGGCCGGCTCGCCGCCTTCCGCATCGTGGTGCTCCCGCTGCTGCGCCCCGGGCTGATCGCGGTGGGCTCCTTCGCCTTCGTGCACGCCTGGAACCACTTCCTGTTCGCCCTGATGTTCCTCAGCGACCAGAGCAAGCAGACCATCCCGGTCGGCCTCAACACCCTGATGGGCGCCGACAGCGTCGACCTCGGAGCGCTCGCGGCCGGCGGCATCGTCGCCGCCGTACCGGTGGTGATCGTGTTCGCCTTCATCCAGAAGTGGCTGATCACCGGCTTCGGCGCCGGGGCGGTGAAGGGATGAGGAAACCGCTTACCCTGCTCGCGGTGATCGACGACGCGACGAACCACGACGCGAAGGCCGACGCTGCGAAGGCCGACGAGGCAGGGAGAAACCCATGACCGTACCCATCGTCCTGGCGGGCGCGCGCGGCCACGGCCGCTGGCACGTCGAGAACATCCGCCGGCTCCAGGACCGGGGACTCGTCCGGCTCGCCGGGATCTGTGAACTGACCCCGCTGACCGAGGAGGAGTTCGGGGGTGAACTGCCCTCGCAGTCGGCCGACTTCGGCACTCTCCTCGACGCGACCGGCGCCCGGGCGGCCGTGGTCTGCACCCCGATCCCCACCCACACCGGCCTGGCCCTCGCGGCGGCGGAGCGGGGCGTGCACCTGCTGCTGGAGAAGCCGCCGGCGCCGTCCTACGCCGAGTTCCGCCGGATGGCCGACGGTGTCGCGGCGGCCGGGGTGGCCTGCCAGATCGGGTTCCAGTCGCTGGGCTCGCACGCCGTGCCGGCGGTCCGGGCCCTGATCGAGGAGGGCGCGGTCGGCACGGTGACCGGCGTCGGCGGGGCCGGGGCCTGGGCGCGCGACGAGGCGTACTACCGGCGGGCACCCTGGGCCGGAAAGCGGCGCCTGAACGGCGTCGACGTGATCGACGGGGTGCTGACCAACCCGCTCGCGCACGCCGTCGCCACCGCGCTCGCGCTCGGCGGTGCGACCCGCGCCGAGGACGTGGCCTCCATCGAGACCGAGCTGCTGCGCGCCAACGACATCGAGTCCGACGACACCTCGTGCGTCCGGATCACCACCGTCCAGGGCCGCCCGGTCACCGTCGCCGCCACCCTCTGCGCCGAACACCCCGGCGAGCCGTACGTCGTCGTCCACGGCGACCGGGGCCGGATCACCTACTGGTACAAGCAGGACCGCGTCCTGCTCCAGCGGCCCGGCCACGGCCCGCGCGAGTTCCGGTACGGCCGTACCGACCTGCTGGAGAACCTCCTCGCCCATCTCGCCGACGGCACCGCGCTGTTGGTCCCGCCGGACGGGACCGGCGCCTTCATGAAGGTCGTCGAGGCGATCCGCCGGGCCCCCGACCCGGCCCAACTGCCCGCCGACGCCTGGCGGCCGATCGCCGCCGAGCGGCGCCGCGTGGTGCCCGGCATCGACTCCCTGGTCGCGGACGCCGCCGACACCCTCCGCCTCTACTCCGAACTGGGCGCCGAGTGGGCGCCGCCCGCCGTGCCGAAAGAGGTGAGCACCTGATGACACTCCCCGACTCCCCGGTACTGCGCGTCGCGGGCCGCCCGGTCGCCCGGTACGTCACCCGGCCCGAGCTGCCCGCCCGGCTCGCCCCGCGCCCGTACCTGCACCCCGTGACCACCCTGGCTGGTACGGCGGTCACCGAGCTGAGTCCCGCCGACCACACCCACCACCTCGGCGTCGGTGTCGCCGTTCCCGACGTCGAGGGGCACAACTTCTGGGGCGGGCGGACTCACGTCCACGGCCGGGGCCCCGTCGAGCCCGACCACCACGGCACCCAGCGGCACACCGCGTTCCAGCTCCGCGACCCGGACGGGTTCGTCGAGGAGCTGCGCTGGGTGGCCGCCGGCACCGAACTGCTGCGCGAGCGCCGCACCGTCGCGGCCACCGAACTCAGCGACACCGCCTGGGCGTTGGACTTCACCTTCGCGCTCACCAACGGCACCACCGGCCCGCTGTCGATCGGCAGCTCCGCCACCAACGGACGCCCCGGCGCCACCTACGGCGGTTTCTTCTGGCGGGCCCGCAGGCAGGACACGGCCCCGCGGGTCTTCACCGCCGACCGTGCGGGCGAGCCGGAGATCCACGGCACCCGCGCCGACTGGCTCGCCCTGGCCGGTGCCGACTGGACCCTCGTCCTCGCCGGGGCCACCGAGCGGACCCGCCGCGACCCGTGGTTCGTCCGGACCGCCGAATACCCGGGCGTGGGCTCGTCGTTGGCGTCCGCCGAGCGGCTGCCGGTCGGGCCCGGCGACACCATCGTACGGCGGGTCGTGACCGTCGTCGCCGACGGCGTGCTCGGCCGGGACGAGGCGGCGGCCCTGGTGCGGAAGGCGGCCGGCGCATGAGCCTCCCCTCGGCGGACCTCGGCGACGGCACCTACCGCAATCCGGTGCTGAACGCCGACTGGTCCGACCCCGACCTCGTACGGGTCGGCGACGACTACTACCTCACCGCCTCCAGCTTCGGCCGCGCCCCGGGCCTGCCGCTGCTGCACTCGCGCGACCTGGTCAACTGGACGCTGGTCGGCCACGCCCTCCAACGCCTGGAACCGGCCGCGGAGTTCAGCACCCCGCGGCACGACCGGGGGGTGTGGGCACCGGCGCTGCGTCACCATGACGACCGCTTCTGGATCTTCTGGGGCGACCCCGACCAGGGCATATTCCAGATCAACTCGCCCGCGATACGCGGCCCTTGGAGCCGACCGCACCTGGTGAAGGAGGGCAGGGGGCTGATCGACCCCTGCCCCCTGTGGGACGACGAGACCGGCGAGGCGTACCTGGTGCACGCCTGGGCCAGATCCCGCGCGGGCGTCAAGAACCGGCTCACCGGCCACCGTATGCGTCCTGACGGGACGTCACTTCTCGACGTGGGCAAGGTGATCGTCGACGCGGACCGCATCCCCGGCTGGTTCACCCTCGAAGGCCCCAAGCTCCACCGGCACGACGGCTGGTTCTGGATCTTCGCGCCCGCCGGGGGAGTGGAGACCGGCTGGCAGGGCGCCCTCCGCTCGCGCGGCTTCTTCGGGCCGTACGAGGAGAGGGTCGTCCTGGCGCAGCGGGACACCGACGTCAACGGCCCGCACCAGGGCGGCTGGGTGCGCACCCAGCACGGCGAGGACTGGTTCGTGCACTTCCAGCAGCGCGGTGCGTACGGCCGCGTGGCGCACCTCCAGCCGATGCGCTGGGACGGCGACGGCTGGCCGGTCGTCGGGGACGCGGGCGCCCCCGTCGCCGTACACCCGAAGCCGGATCTTCCGGCCCAGTCGTCCGTCGCGCCCGCCACCGACGACGACTTCCCCGGCGGCCGGTACGGGCGGCAGTGGCAGTGGGCGGCCAACCCCGCCGACGGCTGGGCCACCCAGCACTCCGGGGACGGCCTGCGGCTGGCCTGCGTACGGTCGGCCCACGCCCACGACCTGCGCCTGCTGCCGCACGTCCTGACCCAGCGGCTGCCCGGCGTGCCGGCCGCGGTCGACGTCGAACTCCGCCTGCACAGCGAGGAGTCGGGGGCGCGCGCCGGGCTGGCCGTGCTCGGGGACGCGTACAGCTGGATCGGGCTCCGGCGGGAGGAGGACCGGTCCGTGCGGTTCGTGCACCGGTTCGCCGAGCCGGTGGCGGAGCGGGAGCGGGACGCCGGCGGCTCGTGCCTCGCGCCCGAGGGACGGGTCCGGCTGCGGGTGGAGATCGGCACCGGCGCCCGCTGCCGCTTCCGCTACGACGTCGGGGACGGCCCGCGCTCCTCCGGCGAGGTCTTCGCCGCCACCCCCTGGCGCTGGGTCGGGGCCCTGCTCGGGCTCTTCGCGCTCGCCCCGGCCGGCGCGGGACACGCCGGCGCGGCGACGTTCACGCGGTTCCGGATCACCCCTCTGTAAGCGCGCCACCGCTCACCCCGTCGCACCCCTTCTCGACCCGTCTCAGCCCTTCAAGACCCTGTTGGATCCAGAAGAAGAGAGCCGACCTATGAAGAACAGCATCCACAGAGGCAGACGTGCCGCCACGGCCGTCGCCCTGGGCTCCGTGCTCGCGCTGACCGCCACCGCCTGCGGCGACGACGGCAGCGGCGGCGCGGGGGACAAGGGCGACGAGGGTTCCGGGAAGGGCACCATCACCTTCTGGGACAACAACGGCGGGGTCCGCACCGACATCTGGAAGCAGATCATCGCGGACTTCGAGAAGAAGAACCCCGGCATCAAGGTCAAGTACGTCGGGATACCCGCGGCCGGCGCGCAGTCCAAGTACGACACCGCCATCCAGGGCGGCGGCCTGCCCGACGTCGGCGGCGTGGGCACCGCGATGCTCGCCGAGGTCGCGGTCCAGGGCGCGCTGGAACCGCTGGACAGCCGGCTCGCCAAGTCCCCGCTGAACGGCAGGCTGAGCCAGAACCTGCTCGACGTCAGTACCTCGGCGGGCGGCGCGGACAAGCTCTACCAGGTGCCGACCTCCGCCAACAACGGCACGCTGTGGTACCGCACCGACCTGTTCAAGGCGGCGGGCCTGGCCGCGCCGACCACCTGGTCGACGTTCTACGCGGCCGCCGACAAGCTGACCGACAAGCGGAAGAACAGGTTCGGCTTCACCATCAGGGGCGGCGAGGGTTCCATCGCCCCCGCCCTGGACGCGGTGTACGGCCAGACCGGCATCACCTCGTTCTGGAACGGCGACCGGACGACGGTCAACGACCCCAGGAACGTCGCCGCGTTGGCGAAGTACATCGCGCTGTACAAGAAGGACACCCCGTCCGCCGACCTCAACAACGACTTCACCAAGATGGTCGCCCAGTGGGACAGCGGCACCATCGGCATGCTGAGCCACAACCTCGGCTCCTACCAGGACCATGTGAAGGCGCTGGGCGCGGGCGCGTTCCGGGGCATCCCCAACCCGACCCGGGACGACGGCTCCCGGGTGCAGATCTCCAACCCCGTCGACGGGCTGAGCCTCTTCAAGTCGAGCAAGCAGAAGGCGGCGGCCTGGAAGTTCATCGAGTTCGCCGTCTCGGCCGCGGAGAACTCCAAGTTCAACGAGTCGGCCGGGCAGGTGCCGGCCAACACCGACGCGGCCAAGGACGCCTGGATCCAGCGGGCCGAGCCCACCCGGCTGGCCGCGGAGGCGCTCAACGGCGCCGACACGAAGATCGTGCAACTGCCGTACTACCTGCCCGACTGGAACACCATCTCCAAGGCCGACAACGAGCCGAACTTCCAGAAGCTGCTGCTCGGGAAGGTGACCGGGAAGCAGTTCCTGGACACGCTGGCCGACCAGTTGAACAAGGCGCAGGCGGACTGGAAGCAGAACCACTGAGCCAGGAGCCACCAGCCGAAAGGTGAACTCATCGTGTCCCTCACCCGCAGACAGGTCACGTCCGGCGCGCTCGCCGCTCTTCCGCTGGGCGGCGCGCGCGGCGGGCGGAACCGTACCCTCTACCTCGCCGGCGACTCCACCGCCGCCCAGAAGTACTCCACCGAGGCTCCCGAGACCGGCTGGGGCATGGCCCTCCCGTTCTTCCTCCGGAGAGCGGTGAGAGTCGCCAACCACGCGGTGAACGGCCGGAGTTCGAAGAGTTTCGTCGACGAGGGCCGGCTCGACGCGATCCTCGCCGTCCTGCGCCCCGGCGACCTCCTGCTCGTCCAGTTCGCCCACAACGACGAGAAGAGCGCCGACCCCGCCCGCTACACCGAGCCCTGGACCACGTACCAGGACCATCTCCGGCTCTACCTCGACGGGGCCCGGCGCCGTGGCGCCCGTCCCGTGCTCGCGACCCCCGTCGAGCGGCGCAGGTTCGACGCGGACGGCAACGCCGTGCCGACCCACGGCGACTATCCAGCGGCGATGCGCGCGCTCGCCGAGGAGGAGGGCGTGGCGCTGCTGGACATCGAGGCGCTGTCGCTCGCGCTGTGGCAGCGGCTCGGTGTGGAGGAGACGAAGGTCTACTTCAACTGGACGGCGACCGAGCAGGACAACACGCACTTCAATCCGCCCGGCGCGATCGCCGTGGCGCGGCTGGTGGCGCGGGAGTCGGCGCGCACCCGGGTGCTCGCGCCGCGTGACGTCGTCCGGCTGCACCAGGACGTGCCCACGTCCTGGATCACCTGGCCCGAGGCGACCGACGCCCCGGAAGCGTAGGCAAGGAGACCCGCACAGTGCGTACTTCAAGATGTCATGGACGTGTCATTGCTGCGCTGGTGGGGTGCACGGTCCTGACCCTCGCCGCCACCACGGCCACCGCGCAGGCCCACCCGCGCGACCCCGCCCGCGGGACCCTTGGCGCCGGTGACGGCTGGGCCTCCTACGGCACCGGCACCACCGGCGGCGCGAGTGCCGCCCCCGAGCACATCTACACCGTCACCGACTGGGCCGGCTTCAAGGCCGCCCTCGCCGACGGCGGCACCGCACCGAAGATCATCAAGGTGAAGGGGACGATCGACGCCGAGGCCGAGGGCTGCGACTCCTTCGCCGCGCCCGGTTACGACTTCGCCCAGTACCTCGCCACCTACGATCCGGCGGTCTGGGGCTACGACCAGAACCTGGACGACGAGCCCGCCGACAGCCCCGAGGGCCTGCGCCGCGTCTCCGCCGCGCGGCAGAACACCGCCATCGAGGCGTACGTCCCCGCCAACACCACCATCGTCGGCGTCGGCAGGGGAGCCGGTTTCAAGGGCGCCGGCCTCCAGATCAAGGCCGTCGACAACGTGATCGTGCGCAACCTGTCCTTCGAGACCCCGCTGGACTGCTTCCCGCAGTGGGACCCCACCGACGGCTCCACCGGCAACTGGAACTCCGAGTACGACAGCGCCGTGCTCTACGGCTCCACCCATGTCTGGCTGGACCACGACACGTTCACCGACGGCGCCCACCCGGACAGTTCGCTGCCCACCTACTACGGCCGTGTCTTCGAGCAGCACGACGGTGAACTCGACATCGTCAAGGGCGCCGACTACGTCACGGCCTCCTGGAACGTCTTCGCCGACCACGACAAGACGATCCTGATCGGCAACAGCGACAGCGCGGCCACCGCCGCCGTCGACCGGGGCCATCTCAAGGTCACGCTCCACCACAACCTGTTCTCCAACCTCGTCGAACGCGCGCCCCGGGTCCGCTTCGGACAGGTCGACTCCTACAACAACCACTTCGTCGCCGGTTCCGGCTACGGCTACAGCTACGGCATCGGCCTGGAGTCCCAACTGGTCGCGGAACACAACGCGTTCACCCTCCCGGCCGGGGTCCCGAACGCGACCGTCCTGAAGAAGTGGTCCGACGCGCCGCTCACCGCCGACGACAACTACGTCAACGGCAGGCGCACCGATCTGATCGCGGCGCACAACGCGGGCGTGCCCGGCGAGATCCTGCGGTCCGGCGCGGGCTGGACACCGACCCTGCGCACGAGCATCGACCCCGTACGGGCCGTGCCGTCCGTCGTGGACCACGGTGCGGGCGCCGGCCGACTGCGCTGACCGCCGCCCGCACCGGCCGGGCGGGGCGGCCCCCACCCGACCCCGCCCCGCCCGGCCGCCGACCTGCCACCAGGAGGACGTACCGCCACCACCCCGGCACCACCCCCACCGCGAAGGAGCACCCGCATGCCCTCGCCCCACCGCCCTCGACCCCGCCTCTCCAGACGGCGGTTCCTCACGGCGGGCGCCGCCACGGGCGCCGCGCTCGCCCTCGCCCCGGTATCCGCCCGGGCGGCCGGCGGCCCCCGCCCGTTCGGCCGGTACGGTTCGCCGGCCGCTCGCCTCACCCCTCGCACGCTCTACGTCGACCAGCGCGGCCGGGGCGACTTCACCACCGTCCAGGCCGCGGTCACCGCCGCCACCACCGCCGGACACACCCTGGTCGTCGCCCCCGGTGTCTACCGCGAGACGGTCAGCGCCGGAGTCGTCGACCCGGCGACCGGCACGCTCTCCGAGGCCGCCTCCGAGATGACCTGGATCGGCGCGAGCGAGCACCCGCGGGACGTCGTCATCGTCTACGACAACGCCAACGGCACCCCGAAACCCGACGGTTCGGGCACCTACGGCACCACCGGCTCGACCACCACGCTGATCCGCACCGACGGGTTCACCGCCCGCTGGATCACCTTCGCCAACGACTGGCTGCGCGCCGACCACCCGGACATCACCGGCACCCAGGCCGTCGCGATCAAGGTGCAGGGCGACCGCTCGGCCTTCTTCGACTGCCGCTTCCTCGGCCACCAGGACACCCTGTACGCCGACTCGTCGGCCCTCGGTGTCTTCGCCCGGCAGTACTACTCCCGCTGCCACATCGAGGGAGACGTCGACTTCGTCTTCGGCCGCGCGACCGCCGTCTACGACCACTGCCACTTCCGCACCCTGGACCGCGCCGACCTGACGGCACCGCCGTACGGCTTCGCCTTCGCGCCCTCGACCGCCCTCGCCGACCCGCGCGGATATCTGGTGACGCACAGCCGCGTCAGCAGTGCGGCCCCGGACGGCTTCTACAAGCTGGCCAGACCCTGGGTGCCCGGCTCGGACCCCACCGCGCGTCCGATGCTCACCGTCCGCGACACGCTGCTCGGCGCCGGGCTCGACGCGGTCGCGCCGTACGCCACCATGTCGGACACCCGTCCCTGGCAGGCGCAGCGTTTCGCCGAGTACCGGAACACCGGACCGGGCGCGGTGGTCACCGTCCCCGAGAACCGGCCCCAACTCACCGCCGGCGAGGCCCGGTCGCACACCCCCGCGGCCTACCTCGGCGACTGGCACCCCTCACCCCGCTCGCTCTGAACCGACGAAAGGACCCGCACGTCATGCGTCGCATCAGAAGCACCCGCGCTCTCCTCACCGCCCTCTCCGTCGTCACCGCCACCGTCGGGCTCGGCCTGTCGGCCACCCCGGCGCACGCCGCGACGGTCGTCGTCGACACGACCGCCGAACTGACCAGCGCCATCTCCGGTGCCACCGCCGGCACCGTCATCCAGGTGCGCGCCGGCACCTACTACCCGACGGCCACCCTCCAGTCCACGACGAACGGCACCTCGTCGAACCCGGTCACGCTGACGGCGTACGGCTCCGAGACGGTCAAGATCGACGGCTCGTCGCTGCCGTCCGGTTCGTGGATCTTCAAGCTGACGGCCGACTACTGGAACGTCTCCAACCTCACCTTCCAGAACTCCCCGGACAGCGCGGTCGTCTGCCAGTCCTGCACCGGCACCAACTGGAACAACGTCAAGACCATCAACGGCGGCGACTCCGGCTTCACGCTCACCGGTGACGGCACCGTCAACAACACGGTCAAGAACCTGGACTCCTACGGCAACTACGACGCCGCGACCCACGGCGAGAACGCGGACGGCGTCGCCATCAAGTTCGGCTCCGGCAGCGGAAACCTCGTCACCGGCGCACGGCTCTACAACAACTCCGACGACGGCATCGACTTCTGGTCCTTCTCCACCCCGGTCACCGTCGAACACACCTGGTCCTTCGGCAACGGCGTCAACCGCTGGTCCGACTCGTCCTTCGCGGGCGACGGCAACGGCTACAAGCTCGGCGGCGACGGCGAGGTCGTCGCCCACGTCATCAACAACTCGGCGGCCTGGGGCAACGCGGGCAACGGCTTCACCGAGAACTCCAACACCGGTGCCCTCGTCATCAACCGCACCACCGCGTACGCCAACGGCAACTGGGGCTACTACTTCGCCACCAGCTCCGCCAAGCTCGGCAAGAACCTCGCGGTGAGCAACGGCAGCGGCTCGGTCAGCAAGGGCTCCTCGGTCACCTCGTCCGGCAACAACTGGGACTCGGGCATCTCGACCCCGGCCTTCGTCTCCACGAACGCGGCGACCACGTACAACGCCCGCTCGTCGAGCGGCACCCTGCCGGCGACCACGTTCCTCACCACCGGCAGCTCGACGATCGGGGCGACCATGAACTAGGCGGCCGGCTCCGCGTGTTCGGTCCGTGGCGGTCGCCCGGGAGACCGCGGATTGCGTATCGATCGGATAAAGGTCCTCGCATCCGCGGTGTGATGCGCGTAGACAATCCCTGACCTGGTGCAGTACCCGACAACCAGATCCGGAGATTCCATGCGCAAGTCTCTCAGAGCGGCCGCCATCGGCGCCGCCTGTGTCGTCGCCGGTGGCGCCCTCTACGGCACGGGCGTCGCCACGGCCGGGCAGTCGACGGCCAACTCCACCCACGAGCCCTACAACATAGGGCAGTTGACGAAGGACATCGACGCCTACTACGGCACCACGCTCGACAGCGCCGGTGTGTACCAGGCGTCGGCGACCAGCCCCTACGCCGAGGACCTGGCGCGTGTCGACGCCGCCGCCAGGAAGTACATCGACCAGGCGGCGCGCAAGGACCACCACCGGGGCGAGAAGCCCGCGGTCGTCTTCGACATCGACGACACGCTGCTGCTCAGCCTCGACTACGAGAAGAAGAACAACTACGGCTACAGCTCAGCCTCCTGGGCCGCCTACGTGGCCCAGGCCAACCGGCCGGCCGTCTTCGGCAGCCCCGAGCTGGTGACGTACGCGGCGTCCAAGGGCGTCACGGTCTTCTACAACTCCGGTCTGAGCGAGGCACAGCGCTCCTACGCGGTCGCCAACCTGAAGAAGATCGGCGCCGACGTCAACCTCGACGCCGCCCACATGTTCCTCAAGGACACGGCCAACCCGCCGTCGTACCTGAGCGGTTGCGCCACCGCCGGCGCCTGGACCTGCACCACCGTCCAGTACAAGTCCGGCACCCGCAAGCACATCGAGAGCCTCGGGTACGACATCGTCGCCAACTTCGGCGACCAGTACTCCGACCTCGACGGGGGCTACGCCGACAAGACCTACAAGATCCCCAACCCGACGTACTTCGTCGGCTGATCCCCGTTCGGCGGTTCCGGCCGCGGTCGCGGGACGTGCGGCACGGACGAACGCCCCCGCCGGTCGTCACCGGCGGGGGCGTCCGGCTGCTGACCGAGGGGGGCTCGGGTCAGCAGGTCCGGCACTGCTGGAGACGCCGAAAACGCGCGCGAGGTTGTCTCCCGCCCGAATCTCAGTCGGTGCCGGTGGCCGCGAAGCCGCCGCGCACCGCACGCCGCCGGCCGTCGCCCGTGCCGGCCACCGCCGTGTAGCCGTCGCCCGTGGAGTTCCGGCCGCCCCGGTCGTGGTCGTACTGGGCGGCGAAGACCCACTCGCCGGCCGGCACCGTACGGCCCGCCCTCAACGTCCAGGTGTAGACCAGGAAGCCGTCCCGCTCGGCCACGGTCAGGGTGAAGTCGTCCTCGGGCAGCGTCCGCCAGGCGCCGGTGGAGGAGACCCCGCCGGTCTCCCTGATCTTCAACCGCACGGTGAGCGCGGTCAGTTGCGTGCTGTTCCGCAGCGTCACGTCGCTCTGGCCCCAGAAGTCGTTGGTGCCCGGGTCGACCGCGCCGTCCGACCACAGCGGGCCGTCCTGGGCGCCGGTGGCGGCCGGCGACGCGGCGGCGGAGGCCGGGCCGGTCACGCGCGGAGCCGAGGAGGCGCCGGTCGCGGGGGCGGAGGAGCGGGGGCCGCCCGTACCGGGACGCGGCTCCGCCGGCCGCGCCGGGGCACGGCTCGTCGCGTCCGGCGAGGGACCGGTGGCCGCCGGGACGGAGACGGTCCGCTCCGCGGGGGCGTCGCTCCGCACCGCCGACGCCACCGCGTAGCCGCCGAGCGCGAGGATGGCCGCCGCCCCGGCCGTCGCGCCGACCACCCGCACCCAGCCCCACACCGGTCCCCGGAGGGCCCGTCGGCCGCTGCCGGACCGGGGCGCGGCCATCCCGCGCTCGACCCGGGCGAGGATCCGTGCCCGGTCGGGCTCGTGCGTCCCGGCCGCCTCGCGCAGCCGGGCGCGCAGCTCGTCGTGCGCGTACCGGCTCATCGGTTCCGCCCTCCGCTCCCGGCGCCGCGCGCCATCGCCGCGTGCACCCTGCGCGGGACGTCCCGGCTGCCCAGCGACCGCTGGAGTTCGGCCATGCCCTTCGACGTCTGGCTCTTCACCGTACCGACGGAGATGCCGAGGGCGAGCGCGGTGTCCTTCTCCGACAGGTCGAAGGCGTGCCGCAGCACCACGCAGGCCCGTTTGCGGAACGGCAGTCCGCGCAGCGCCCGTTGGACGTCGACCACACCCGCCACATCGGGATTCTCGGTCCTCTCCTCGCGCTGCGACCAGAACAGCGCGATCCGCCGGCGCTCGCGCACCGCGCCGCGGATCCGGGTGCGGGCCAGATTGGCGACCACCCCGCGCGCGTAGGCCACCGGATGGTCGGCCGCGCGCACCCGGTCCCAGCGGTGCCACAGCGCCAGCAGGGCGTCCGCCGCGAGATCGTCGGCCGCGTCCGCCTCACCGGTCAACAGCTGGGCCAGGCGCGACAGTTCGGCGTAGTGCCGCTCGAAGAAGGCGCGGAACTCGGCGGCGGCGTCGTCGTCGACGGTGCCCACGGGCGACCTCTCCTCGCTGGGCCGGCGGCTGTGCGTGTCAGGCAAGTGACTGGTGATCGTCCGCAGTTGTCCGGGTCGGGATCCGGAAGCGTAGCAGCGAAGCCCCAGGTGACCTGTACAGACTACCGAACGGCGTGCGGCGGGCCGACCGCGATTCCGTAACACGGTGAAAACCTGAAACCGGTGCGACAAGGGAACAATCCAGCCAGCATCCGCGCACCGATCACTGAGGCGACGAGGAGTACCCGCATGTCCGACACCAAGACGGCGGCCGAGCGGCCGTCCGCCGTACCACCGGCGGCAGGCACCGTTGACCGGTTCTTCCGGATCTCCGAACGGGGGTCCACCTTCGGCCGCGAGATACGCGGCGGCTTCGCCACCTTCTTCACGATGGCCTACATCCTCGTCCTGAACCCGATCATCCTCGGCAGCGCCAAGGACAAGTTCGGCCACACCCTCGACACCGGCCAACTGGTCACCGCCACCGCCCTGGTGGCCTGCGTGATGACGGTCATCATGGGCGTCGGCGGCAACCTGCCGCTCGCCATCGCGGCCGGCCTCGGCCTCAACGCCGTCGTCGCCTTTCAGCTGGCGCCGCTGATGAGCTGGCCCGACGCCATGGGGCTCGTCGTCATCGAGGGCGTCCTGATCTGTGTGCTGGTCCTCACCGGGCTGCGCGAGGCGATCATGAACGCGATCCCGCACCAGCTCAAGCAGGCGATCGGCGTCGGCATCGGGCTCTTCATCGCGTTCATCGGCTTCGTCGACGCCGGCTTCGTCAGCCGGATCCCGGACGCCGCCGAGACCACGGTGCCGGTCCAGCTCGGCGCCGTGGGCCGGCTGACCGGCTGGCCCGTCCTCGTCTTCTGTCTCGGTGTGCTGCTGACCATCGCGCTCGTCGCCCGCAAGGTGAAGGGCGCCATCCTGATCAGCATCGTGTCCATGACCGTCCTCGCGATCGTCATCGACTCGGTCGCGGACATCAAGAGTTGGGGGCTGATGACGCCCAAGGTGCCGGACGAGGTGGTGGCGGCGCCCGACTTCGGGCTCATCGGTCACTTCAGCCTCTTCGGCGCCTTCGGGCAGACCAGCGCGATCACCGTGATCCTGCTGATCTTCACGCTGATCCTGTCGGACTTCTTCGACGCCATGGGCACCATCGTCGGCATCAGCGCCGAGGCCGGACTGCTCGACGAGAACGGGCAGGTACCGCGGATCGGCCGGGTCCTGTTCATCGACGGCGCCGCGGCGGTCGCCGGCGGCCTCGGCTCCGCCTCGTCCAACACCGCCTACATCGAGTCGGCGGCCGGTGTCGGCGAGGGCTCGCGCACCGGTTTCTCCAACCTGGTCACCGGCGGCCTCTTCGGCCTCGCGCTCTTCCTCACCCCGGTGCTGACGATCGTCCCGTTGCAGGCCGCCGCGCCGGCGCTGATCGCGGTCGGCTTCCTGATGATGACCCACGTCAAGCACATCGACTGGGACAGATACGAGATCGCCGTACCGGCCTTCCTGACCATCGCCGCCATGCCGTTCACGTACTCGATCACCGACGGCATCGGCGCGGGCTTCATCTCCTACGTCGTCATCAAGTCCGTCCTCGGCAAGGCGAAGGAGGTCAACTGGCTGCTGTGGGGCGTCTCGGCGCTCTTCCTGGTGTACTTCGCGATCGACCCCGTCGAGCAGCTGCTGGGCGTGCGCTGAGGCGGGGCCCCGGCGGCCGGGCGCGCTCTCCGGGCGCCCGGCCGCCGGGGCCCTCGTCCGCCCCCTCGGCCGGCCGGCTAACTCTTCAGCGCCGCCTTCATCATCGCCCTGGCGACCGGGGCCGCCAGGCCGTTGCCGCTGACCTCCGACCGGGCCGCGTCCGACTGCTCGACCATGACCGCCACGGCGACCTGCTCGCCCGTCGAGTCGGACGTCCCGTACGAGGTGAACCAGGCGTACGGCGTCTTGCTGTTGTTCTCGCCGTGCTGGGCCGTGCCCGTCTTGCCGCCCACCGTCACGCCGTTGACCCTGGCGTTCGTGCCGGTGCCCCGCTCGATCACCGTCCGCATCGCCGACCGCAGCTGCGCGGCCGTGCGGGCGCTGACGACCCGCTTGGTGGTGGCGGAGTCGTCGTAGTTCCTCAGGACGTCGCCGCCGCTGTCGGTGGTCTCCGCCACCATGTGCGGCGAGACCAGCTCACCGCCGTTCGCCAACGCCGCCGACACCATGGCCATCTGCAACGGGGTGGCGGTCACGTCGTACTGGCCGATACCGGTGAGCGCCGTGGAGGACTTGTCCATGTCCGACGGGTACACGCTGGGATACGCACGCACCGGAACATCGAGCGCGCTGTCGTTGAAGCCGAACTTCTCGGCCATCGCCTTCACCTTGTCCTGGCCCAGTTCCACGGCGATCTTCGCGAAGACGGTGTTGCACGAGTACTGGAGCGCGACCCGGATCGAGGCGTTCACGCAGGGCGCGGAGGCGCTCTCGTTCCGCAGCGGCGTGGTCGTGCCCGGCAGGACGTACGGCGAGGGGCTGTCCGTCTTCTCGTCCACCGAGGAGTACAGCCCGTCCTCCAGCGCGGCCGACGCCACGACCAGCTTGAAGGTGGACCCCGGCGGCAGCGGCTGGCGCAACGCCCGGTTGGTGAGCGGCTTGTCGGGGTCGGCGTTGAGCTTCTTCCAGGCCGACCCGGCGGTGTCGGCGTCGGTCAGCGACGACGGGTCGTACGACGGGGTCGACACGATCGCGAGGATTCTGCCGGTCTTCGGGTCGATCGCGACGGCCGCGCCCTTCTTGTCGCCGAGCGCGCCGTACGCCGCCTTCTGAACGGCCGGGTCGATCGTCGTGACCACGTCGCCCGGGGCGGCCCGCTCGCCGGTGACCGTGTCCATCACGGTCCTCAGACCGCTGTCCGTGCCGTCGAGCAGGTTCGTGTAGATGCCCTCCAGCTGGGTCGGCGCGTAACTCTGCGAGGCGAATCCCGTCACCGCCGCGTAGAGCTTGCCGTCCGTGTAGGTGCGTCTGTACGCGAGATCGCTGCCCGACGTCCGGGCCGAGCCGGTGATCGCGTCACCGGCCACGACGATGTTCCCGAGCGGGTCCGCGTAGGTCGCGATCGCGTTGCGCCGGTTGTCCTTGTCGTCCGCGAGCGCCTGGCCGTCGTAGAACTGGACCCAGGTCGCCCGCAGCAGCAGAGCGAACACCAGGAACAGCGTGAAGACGGAAGCGCGCCTGATCGTCTTGTTCATCCCGCACGGAGGACGAGCGGGACGGACCGAATCGTTCCCGTCCGGGACATTTCTCATCGGCCGTTCAGAGAAGCGGCGGCTGCCGGCCGGCGCTCACGAGGCCAGCGTCATCACCAGCTCGTCGATCTCCGCGCCCCGGGCGTCGGCGTACCCCGTGGCGTACGCGCTGACCCGGAACCCGCACTTCTCCAGCACCCGGCGCGAGGCCGCGTTGTCGGCCGCCGCCCGTGCGTACAGGGGACGTTCGGGCGACTCGGCCAGCAGGCTCAGCAGCGCGGCCGTCGCGATCCCCCGGCCCCAGTACGCCCGGTCGATCCAGTACGTCACCTCGCGCTCGCCCGGCTCGCCGTACACCGCCACACTGCCCACCACGTCGCCGTCGAGCAGGACCGTGCGCACCACGGCGGACGAGGCGCGGACGCGTTTCCAGTGGGCGTCGAAGGCGTCCCGGTCGGCGGGGTCCGCCGGGGTGAACGCGGCCATCCGCAAAGACTCGGGGTCGTTCGTCTGCCGGTAGAAGACGGGCAGATCGCTGTCGTGGACGGGGCGGAGCGCGACCTGCATGGTTCAGAGCCTCCGGGTGGCGAGTGTGAGCCGGTCACGGGCGTCGAACAGGGCGTCCTTCACCAGCTGTTCGTGCGCGGGCGTCAGCCGGGCCACCGGCACCGAGCAGCTGATCGCGTCCCGGGCCGGGGTGCGGTACGGGATGGCCACGCCGAAGCAGCGCAGCCCCAGCGTGTTCTCCTCGCGGTCCACGGCGAAGCCCTGCTCACGGACCTGGTGCAGCTCCTCGATGAGCTTCTCGCGGTCCGTGATCGTGTGCTCGGTGAGCGCGGGCAGCGTCTCCGGGAGCATCTTGCGGACCTGCTCGTCGGAACAGGTGCTCAGCAGCGCCTTGCCCAGGGAGGTCGAGTGCGCCGGGAGGCGGCGGCCGACCCGGGTGAAGGGCCGCAGGTAGTGCTGCGACTGCCGGGTGGCCAGGTAGACGACGTTGGTGCCGTCGAGCCGCGCCAGGTGGATGGTCTCGGTGGTGTCGTCGGAGAGCCGGTCCAGCGTCGGCCGGGCCGCCGCGACCACCTCGTCACCGTCGATGTAGGAGGTGCCCACCAGCAGGGCCCGTACGCCGATGCCGTACCGGGTGCCCGTCGCGTCCGTCTCCACCCAGCCCAGCTCCACCAGCGTGCGCAGCAGCATGTAGAGACTGGACTTGGGATAACCGACGGCCTCCTGGACCGCCGCGAGGGAGTGCATACCGGGCCGGCCGGCGAAGTACTCCAGCAGCTCCACCGTCCGCACCGCGGACTTGACCTGCGCCCCGCCGCCTGTCTCGCCTGCCGACATCGCCCGTGACCCCTTCGTTCGACGAGAAGCTTGAGTTATCGTCTCCGATAGATATTCATCATCAGAGACAGCGTTCAGCATATCGAACGACCCTGGTGAATGACCCCGTACTGCGGCATGACATGTGTGGAGGGACCCGCGGTGGCAGCAGCACCAGTCTGGAGTGTCGACCCCCGGAACGGGAAGCAGCGTGAACAGGTCGCGGTGGAGGCCACGGCGCAGGAGGTGGACGAGGCCGTCCGCGCCGCGCATGCCGCGCGCGGTTCCCTCGCCGACCGTACGGTGCGCGCCGCCTTCCTGCGCGGCGCCGCCGACCGGCTCGAAGCCGCCAAGGAACAGCTGGTCGAGGTCGCCGACGCGGAGACCGCGCTGGGCCCCGTCCGGCTCACCGGTGAACTCGCCCGCTCCTGCTACCAGTTGCGGGCCTTCGCGGACATCGTCGACGAGGGTGCCTTCCTCGACGTGGTGATCGACCACCCCGACGACACCGCGACCCCGCCCATCCCCGACCTGCGCCGCTACAAGGTGCCGCTGGGCGTCGTCGCCGTCTACTCGGCCTCCAACTTCCCCTTCGCCTTCTCCGTCCCCGGCGGCGACACGGCGAGCGCGCTGGCCGCCGGCTGCCCGGTCGTCGTCAAGGCCCACCCCGACCACCCCGGCCTCTCCGAGCTGGTCGCCAAGGTGCTGCGCCGGGCCGCCGCCGAGCACGGCGTCCCGGACGGCGTCCTCGGCCTGGTGCACGGCTTCGAGGCCGGCGTCGACCTGGTCAGGCACCCGCTCGTCACGGCGGCCGGGTTCACCGGTTCCGTACGCGGCGGCCGCGCCCTCTTCGACGCGGCGGCGGCGCGGCCCGTCCCGATCCCCTTCCACGGCGAACTGGGCTCCCTCAACCCCGTGCTGGTCACCGAGGCGGCGGCGGCCGAGCGGGCCGAGGCGATCGGCACCGGGCTCGCCGGTTCGATGACGCTGGGCGTCGGGCAGTTCTGTGTGAAGCCCGGACTCGTCCTGGTGCCGTCCGGTGCGGCGGGTGACGGTCTCGTCAAGTCCCTCACCGACGCCGTCAGCGACACCGACTCCGGTGTCCTCCTCGACCACCGCATGCGCGACAACTTCCTCGCCGGTGTCACCGAGCGGACCGAACTGCCGGGCGTGGACTCGCCGGTGACCCCGGGCGCCGGCGGCGAGCACACGGTGAGTCCCGGCTTCCTGACGGTGGCCGCCGAGAAGCTCGCGGCGCAGGGCGCGTACGACCTGCTGCTGGAGGAGTGCTTCGGGCCGGTCACCGTCGTGGCCCGTTACGAGGACGACGCACAGGCGCACGCCGTGCTGTCGCGGCTGCCGGGCAACCTGACCGCGACGGTGCATCTGTCGGCGGAGGAGTCGGCGGGGCAGGGCCGGGGCGCGGAGATCCTGGCCGAACTGACGCCGCTCGCCGGCCGGGTGCTCGTCAACGGCTGGCCCACCGGGGTCGCCGTCGCGCCCGCGCAGCACCACGGCGGGCCGTACCCGGCGACCACGTCCACCTCGACCTCCGTCGGCGGTACCGCCATCGAGCGCTGGCTGCGGCCCGTCGCCTACCAGAACACCCCTGAGGCGCTGCTGCCGTTGGAGCTCCGGGACGACAACCCGCTCGGCCTGCCGCGGCGTTACGACGGTCACCTGGAGCGGTAGCGCGCGCCGGGGTGCGCGGGGTCCGTCCGACGGCCGGACCCCGGCGTCCGCCGACCGGCCTGGAACAATGGGCGGATGGACTTGGAACTCGCCCAACTGCCCTTCCCCCTGCGCACCTACGGCCCCGACGGGCACTGGTCCTACGACGAGGGGATGCTCTCCGGATGGGCCGGGCCCCGGCAGGACCGGTTCGTCCCGCCCACCGGGGAGGCGCTCGACCCCGCCTCGGACGCCCCCCGGCTGCTCGGGGCGCCGGAGGGCGACTTCCAGCTGATAGCCCGGGTCACCGTCGGGTTCGCCGGGTCCTTCGACGCCGGTGTGCTCTACGTCCATGTCGGCGAGCGGGCCTGGGCGAAGCTCTGCCTGGAGTACTCGCCGGATGTGCCGACCGTGTGCACGGTGGTCACCCGGGGACACTCCGACGACGCCAACTCCTTCACCGTGGAAGGCAGTTCGGTCTGGCTGCGGGTCAGCCGGACCGGGCGCTCGTTCGCCTTCCACGCCTCCCGTGACGGACAGCGGTGGATCTTCGTCCGGCTCTTCACCCTGGGCGGCGAGAAGGAGACGGGGGACGCCCTCGTCGGCTTCATGACCCAGTCGCCGATGGGGGAGGGCTGTGTCGTGACGTTCGACCACATCGAGTTCAGGCCCAGCTGGCCGGTCGATCTGCGGGACGGCCGCTGAGCGCCCGGAACCACGGCGGCGCCGGAGCTCGTCCTCCGCCCCGTGATCAGTGAACGAGTGACCGGCGGCCGGGTGATCCGTACCGCCCTGCCCGCCGAGGCGGAGGCCGTGACCGACCTGCACGCACGGGCCCGGGCCACCTACTACCCCGACGGGTTCCCGGACGACGGCACCGACTGGCTCGATGCCTGGAGCAGCGCCCTCGCCCGGCCGGACGGACAGGTGCTGTGCGCCGTAGAACAGGGGCGCCTCGTCGCCATCGCCTCCTTCCGGGTCCCCGAGGAGACCGGCCGGGACACGGTCAAGCTCTTCCAGTTCCACGTCGACCCCGGTCACTGGCGGTCCGGGATCGGTACGGCCCTGCACGCCGCCTGCGTCGAGCAGTGGCGCGCCGACAGCCGGCGCACCGCCGTACTCGACGTCCACGCCGGCAACGACCGGGCCCGCGCCTTCTACGCCCGGCAGGGGTGGCTCGCGGAGCCGTCCGACGGCGGTCACCATCTGCGCCTGCGCCTGGACGTGTCCGGCGGCTCCCGGCGGCGAGCGGAATGAAAGCCGCCGCTCGAACGTTCCTCCAGGCGCCGGAGGGAGTCTCCGTGCCCGCACGACCTGGAGAGAGCCGAAGACATGCGCGTCGAGATCTGGTCGGACATCGCCTGCCCCTGGTGCTACGTCGGCAAGGCCCGCTTCGAGAAGGCGCTGGCCGCGTTCCCGCACCGTGAGCAGGTCGAGGTCGTGCACCGGTCCTTCGAGCTGGACCCGGGCCGCGCCAAGGGCGACACCCAGCCCGTGCTCACGATGCTGAGCAAGAAGTACGGCATGAGCGAGGCGCAGGCGCGGGCCGGCGAGGAGAACCTGGGCGCGCAGGCCGCCGCCGAGGGCCTGGAGTACCGCACCAGCGGCCGGGACCACGGCAACACCTTCGACATGCACCGGCTGCTCCACCTCGCGAAGGAGCGGGGCCGCCAGGACGAGCTGATCCAGGCGCTGTACCGGGCGAACTTCGCCGAGGAGCGGTCCGCCTTCGACGGCGACGAGCGGCTCGTGGAGCTGGCCGCCGGCGCCGGACTCGACGCCGACGAGGCCCGTGCGGTGCTCGCCGACCCGGCGGCCTACGCCGACGAGGTCCGCGCCGACGAGCGCGAGGCCGCCGAACTCGGCGCCAACGGCGTCCCCTTCTTCGTCCTCGACCGCGCCTACGGCGTCTCCGGCGCCCAGCCCGCCGACGTCTTCGCCCAGGCCCTCACCCAGGCGTGGGGCGAGCGCTCCCCGCTCCGGCTGATCGAGGACAGCGCGGCCGGGGGAGCCGAGGCGTGCGGTCCGGACGGGTGCGCGGTCCCGCGGGGCTGAGAAGCCGCAGGTCGGCGCGGATCCATAAGCGCTCCTTCGGGAATCCCCGCAGAAAGACGCAATGGACGTGGGCAGCCGCGCGCCGCACAGTGGTGCCATGGAGACGTTCGAGAGCCTCGTCGGGGCCGAGTTCGCCCCGAGGAACACCTACCTGAACACCGCGAGCACCGGGCTGCTGCCCGCCCGCACGGTGACCGCGCTGCGGACCGCCGTGGAGGCGGCCGCCGTCGGTACACCGACCGACATGTTCGACGACGTCGAGGCGGCCCGGGCCTCCTTCGCCCGGCTGACCGGGGTGTCCGGCCGCCGGGTGGCGGCCGGGGCCTCGGTCGCCGTGTACAGCGGACTGATCGCCGCCGCCCTGCCCCCGGGCGCCGAAGTCCTCACCGCCGAAGGCGACTTCAGCTCCGTGGTGAACCCCTTCCACGTCCGCGGCGACCTCAAGGTGCGCACCGTCCCGCTGGAGCGGATCGCCGAGTCGGTACGGCCGGGCACCGCGCTCGTCGCGGTCAGCGCCGCCCAGTCCGCCGACGGCCGGGTCACCGATCTGCCCGCGCTGCGCGCCGCCGCGCGCGAACACGGCGCCCGCACCTACCTCGACGCCTCCCAGGCGGCCGGCTGGCTGGACCTGGACGCGGACGCCTACGACTATGTGGCCGCCGTCGCCTTCAAGTGGCTGGTCTGCCCGCGCGGGGTGGCCTTCCTGGTCGTCCCCGAGGACCTCGGCGGCCTCGACCCGCTCTTCGCGGGCTGGGTGGCCGGAGAGCGTCCCTGGGACAGCTGCTACGGCCCGGTCGGTGAACTGGCCCACTCCGCCCGGCGGTTCGACGAGAGCCCCGCGCTCTTCTCCTACGCCGGTGCCCGCCACTCCCTCGCCCTGCTGGAGGAGTTGGGCCTGCCCGCCGTACGCGCCCACGACCTGGCACTCGCCGACCGGTTCCGCGACGGCCTGGACCGCCTCGGCCACCGGCCGGTCCCGGCGCCCGGCTCGCCGATCGTGTCGGTGCCCGGACTCGGCCGCAGACAGGGCGAGTTGAGCGCGGCCGGAGTGGAGGTCTCCGACCGGGCGGGCAACCTCCGGGCGGCCTTCCACCTCTACAACACGCCCGCGGACGTGGACCGGTTGCTCGACGTGCTCTCCGGCTGAGCCCGTCACCTCAGCGCGGTCGCCACGCCTCCGCCACGGCCGACCGGGCCCCCTCCGGGTCCACCGTCAGCCCCGCGGCGGCGAGCGCTCCGCCCAGCGCGGCCAGGGCGCCCTGAACGGCTTCGGCCGTCGCGTCGGGGCCGTAGTGGTTGACCCGGATCATCTCCCGGGCGAGCGCGCCGCCGCCCGCGGCGAGCGGGAGGCCGGGGTCGGCGGCGAGGGCGTGGGCCACCAGGTCCGACGCGACGACGCCGGACGGCGTCCTGAGGGTCGTCGCGACCGGTGCCGCGTCCGCCGCGTCGCGGACGTACGGCTCCAGGCCGCCGCCCAGGGCCACCGCCCCGGCCCGGGTCGCCGCGGCGGCCCGCGCGTGCCGCTCCATCACGGCGGCCGGCCCCGCCGCCTCGATCCGCTCGACGCACGCCTCCAGCGCCAGCATCTCCAGCTGGGCCGGCGCGTGCGGCAGCGCCGTGCGGCCGGCGTCGGTCCACCGCTCCTTCCAGTCGAGGAGGGAGAGGTAGGAGCGGCGCGGCGCCCGCGGGTTGGCCGCCATCCGGGCCCAGGCCCGCTCGCTCACCGACACCGCCGACACACCCGCGGGCCCGCCCATCGCCTTCTGCGCCCCGATCACGCACAGGTCGACGCCCCACGCGTCCGGCAGCACCGGCTCCGCCCCGACGGAGGCGACCGCGTCCAGGTAGAACAGCGCGCCCTGCTCCCGTACCGCCTCGCCGATCTCCGCGACCGGGTTGGTGTTGCCGGTCGCCGCCTCCGCGTGGACCAGGGAGACGAAGTCGATCTCCGGGTGCGCGGCGAACGCCTCCCTGATCCGCGCCGCGGTCACCGCCGTGTGGAACGGCACGGCGAGATCGATCACCGTGGCGCCGCACTCCCGCAGCCAGTCGCCGAAGGTCTGCCCGTAGGGGCCGGTGACGACGTTCAGCGCGGTCGTCCCCGGCCCGGCGGTCGACCGGATCGCGCCCTCAAGCGGCAGCAGCGCCTCGCCCTGCATGATCACGACGGTCTGCCGGGTGGAGAGCAGCCGGGCCACCCGGTCCTCGATGGAGGCGAAGTGGGCGGCGCTCAGCGGGGCGAGGTCGAGGAAGGGGTGGGTCACGGCGGTGCTCTTTCGCTCGCGGGGGCCGGCGGGAAACGCGGGATCGACGGAGACGAGGGTATCCGGCGGGCCCGAGCCCCCCGCGACCGGCGGCTTTTCACCCGGACGGCCCCCGCGCACCGGTTCGGGGCGAGCGCCCGCGCGAGCCCCTCCGGATAATCGGAATCCACCGTTCCGTCTCAGGAGGCGCTCCGTGAACACGCTCCCCGGCCGCCGGGCCCGCACCCTGGCCGCCACCACCGCGACGGCCGCGCTCGTCCTCCTGGCCGGCTGCACGTCGAGCGGCAGCGGCGGAAGCGGTTCGAAGACCGCCGCCGGTGGCGTCGAACTGGTCAAGGCCGGCCGGCTCACCACCTGCACCCACCTGCCCTACCCGCCCTTCCAGTCGGAGATCGACGGCAAGGTGCAGGGCTTCGACGTCTCCCTGATCGACCTGGCCGCCAAGGACCTCGGCGTGAAACAGCAGATCCTGGACACGCCGTTCGAGAACTTCAAGACCGGCGCGTTCCTCAACTCGGGCGAGTGCGACCTGGCCGCCGCCGGCATGACCATCACCGCCGAACGGAAGAAGAACGTCGACTTCTCCGACCCCTACTTCGACGCCACCCAGGCCGTTCTGGTCGACCGCAAGAGCGGCCTGACCTCCCTCGCGGACGTGAAGTCCAAGGGCCGCAAACTCGGCGCCCAGGCGCAGACCACCGGCGAGGACTACGTCAAGAAGCAGGGCTTCGACCCCGTCTCCTTCGAGTCCTCGGACGCCGTCCTCAACGGCCTGCGCACCGGCCAGGTCCAGGCCGTCGTCATCGACTACCCGGTCGTCCAGGGCTGGCTCAAGAACAAGGCCAACGCCGCCGCCTTCAAGGTCGTCGGCAACCTCAACACCGGGGAGCAGTACGGCTTCACGGTGAAGAAGGGCAACGCCAAGCTCCTCGCGGCCGTCAACAAGGCGATCCGGGACGCCAAGGCCGACGGCACGTACAAGAAGCTCTACGAGCAGTGGATCGGCCCCTATCAGCCCTCGGCCGCCTCTCCGTCGGCCTCATGACCGACGGCCCGGCCGACACCCAACTCCAACCGCGCAAAAAGGGCCTGACGCGACGTCAGTGGCGCAGGCTCTCGCAGGGGTTGCAGTACGCGCTCTTCGCCGCCGTCGTGATCGCCTTCGCGGTCACGGCCGACTGGGGCCGGCTGAGCAACCAGTTCGCCCAAGGGGCCATCGCCCGCCGGATGTTCCCCGAGGTCATCACCCTCGCGCTCAAGAACACCGTGCTGTACACCCTCTCCGGCTTCGTCTTCGGACTCCTCCTCGGCATGGCCGTCGCCCTGATGCGGCTGTCCTCCGTCGGCCCCTACCGCTGGCTCGCCGGGATCTACATCGAGATCTTCCGCGGTCTGCCCGCCCTGCTGATCTTCATCTTCGTCGGCGTCGCCGTGCCGCTCGCCTTCCCCGGCACCGAGATCATCGGCGGCACCTACGGCAAGGTCGCCCTCGCGCTCGGCCTGGTGTCGGCCGCCTACATGGCGGAGACGATCCGCGCGGGCATCCAGGCGGTGCCCAAGGGGCAGACGGAGGCGGCCCGTTCGCTCGGGTTCTCGCCCGCCCGTGCCATGGTCTCGATCATCGTCCCGCAGGCGTTCCGGATCATCCTGCCGCCGCTCACCAACGAACTCGTCCTGCTCTTCAAGGACTCCTCGCTCGTCCTCTTCCTGGGCGTCACCCTGGAGGAACGTGAACTCTCCAAGTACGGCCGCGACCTGGCCAGTACGACCGCCAACTCCACCCCCATCCTGGTCGCGGGCCTCTGCTACCTCCTGGTGACGATTCCGCTCAGCTTCGTGGTGCGCCGGATGGAGACGAAGACCGGGGAGGCCGTGCGGTGACCGCCCCGCCCGAGATCGAAGTCCGCGGTCTGCGCAAGTCGTTCGGCACCAACGAGGTGCTGCGCGGCATCGACCTGGAGGTCGGCCAGGGCGAGGTGGTGTGCGTCATCGGCCCCTCCGGCTCCGGCAAATCCACCCTGCTGCGCTGCGTGAACCTGCTCGAAGAACCCACCGCGGGACGGGTGTTCGTCGGCGGGACCGAAGTCACCGACGCCGACGTGGACATCGACGCCGTACGCCGTCGGATCGGCATGGTCTTCCAGCAGTTCAACCTCTTCCCGCACCTCTCGGTGACCGGCAACCTCACCCTCCCGCAGCGCCGGGTGCTCGGCCGCGACAAGGCGACCGCCGCCCGGGTGGCCGCCGAGAACCTGCGCCGCGTGGGCCTGTCGGAGAAGGCGTCCGCCTACCCCTCCGCCCTCTCCGGCGGCCAGCAGCAGCGCGTCGCCATCGCCCGCGCCCTCGCCATGGGCCCCGAGGTGATGCTCTTCGACGAGCCGACCTCGGCGCTCGACCCCGAACTCGTGGGGGACGTACTCGCCGTGATGCGGATGCTCGCCGACGAGGGCATGACGATGATGGTCGTCACCCACGAGATGACCTTCGCCCGCGAGGTCGCCGACCGGGTCGTCTTCATGGACGACGGGGTGATCGTCGAGGACGGCACGCCCGGCCAGGTCATCGGCGCCCCGCGCAACGCCCGCACCCGCCACTTCCTCTCCCGCCTCCTCGATCCGGCGGGGGCGGAGGTCGAGGAGGAGCGGCCGGACCCCGCTGGCTAAGGTGCCTGCATGAGCGATCAGCCGGTGCTGCACGTGCGGGGACGGGTCCTCACCGGACCCTCCGAGGACCAGACCCGCGACGAACTGTGGGTCATCGACGGCCGTGTCTCCTACGACCGCCCGGCCGGCGCCCGTGACGTACGCACCGTGGAGGGCTGGGCGCTGCCCGGACTCGTCGACGCCCACTGCCACGTGGGCCTCGGCCCGCACGGCCCGGTCGACGAGGCCACCGCGGAGAAGCAGGCCCTCACCGACCGCGAGGCGGGCACCCTGCTGATCCGCGACGCCGGCTCGCCCTCCGACACCCGCTGGACCGACGCCCGCCCGGACCTCCCGAAGATCATCCGCGCGGGCCGGCACATCGCCCGCACCCGCCGCTACCTCCGTGGCTTCGCCCACGAGATCGAGCCGGCCGAACTGGTCGCCTACGTCGCCCAGGAGGCCCGGCGCGGCGACGGCTGGGTGAAGCTGGTCGGCGACTGGATCGACCGCGACCTCGGTGACCTGTCGGCCTGCTGGCCCCGGGACACGGTGGAGGCGGCGATCGCCGAGGCCCATCGGCTGGGCGCGCGCGTCACGGCACACTGCTTCGGCGAGGACCCGCTGCGCGACCTGGTCGAGGCCGGGATCGACTGTGTCGAGCACGCGACCGGCCTCACCGAGGAGCTGATCCCGCTCTTCGCCGAACGCGGCGTCGCGATCGTCCCCACCCTCGTCAACATCGCCACCTTCCCCGCCCTCGCCGCCGACGGCGAGGCCAAGTTCCCCCGCTGGTCCGCCCACATGCGCCGGCTCCACGCACGCCGCCACGACACGGTCCGCGCCGCCTACGACGCCGGCCTCCAGGTGTTCGTCGGCACCGACGCCGGCGGCACCCTCGCGCACGGCCTGGTCGCCGGAGAGGTCGCGGAACTGGTGACCGCAGGCATCCCGCCCCTCGACGCCCTCTCGGCGACGGCCTGGGCCGCCCGCAGCTGGCTGGGCCGCCCCGGACTGGAGGAGGGAGCACCGGCGGACCTCGTGGTCTACGAGGAGGACCCGCGCGCGGACGTACGGGTGCTGGCGGCACCGCGCCGGGTGGTGCTCAACGGACGCGTCGTGAGCTGAGGGAGCGAGCAGCGCCATCACACCCGTACCCCGCGACACCGGAGCGGCGGCGCCGCTCGTGGCCGCCGGGGGAGTGGTCGGCCTCCCCTGGGGCCTGGGGCCTGGGGCCTGGGGCCTGGGGCCTGCCGGGACTTCGTCGGCCGGAGGTGTGGACGGCCGGGTCAGCGACCCGCGACCGTCACCGCCTGGTCCAGTGCCTGGAGAAAACGGTTCACCGTCCCCCGGTCCCGCACCGCCAGCCGCAGCCACTCCTCGTCGAGTCCCGGAAACGTGTCACCGCGCCGGACCGCGAAGCCGAGGTCGCGCAGATGACGGCGTACGGCCGCGGCCCGGGGCAGCCGGACGAGGACGAACGGCCCCTCGGCCGGCTCCAGCACCCGGAGCCCGTCCGAGGCGAACTCCCGCAAACCCGCGACGAGGTGGGCCCGGTCGGCGGCGACGCGGTGGGCCGCGTGCGCGGCCTCGGCCAGCGCCCGCGGCTCCACACACGCCTCCGCCGCCGCGAGCGCGGGCGTGGAGACCGGCCACAGCGGCTGCGCCCGCGCCAGCTCCGCGACCGTCTCCGGGGCGGCCAGCACGTAGCCGATCCGCAGCCCCGCGAGCCCCCAGGTCTTCGTCAGGCTGCGCAGCACCACGAGACCGGGCACGTCGGTGCGTCCGGCCAGGGCCTCCCGCTCGCCGGGCACCGCGTCCATGAACGCCTCGTCCACCACCAACGTCCGCCCGGGACGGGCGAGTCGGGCGAGTACGGCGGCGGGATGCAGGACCGACGTGGGGTTGGTCGGGTTGCCGACCACCACCAGGTCCGCGTCCTCCGGCACCGCCGCCGGATCGAGCCGGAAACCGTCCTCGGGCCGCAGCAGCACCCGCTCCACGGCATGCCCCGCGTCCCGCAGCGCCGCCTCCGGTTCGGTGAACTGCGGGTGCACCACCACCGGCTGACGGACCGTCAGCGCGCGGGCCAGCAGTACGAACGCCTCGGCGGCGCCCGCCGTCAGCAGCACCCGCTCCACCGCGAGCCCATGTCGCCGCGCCACCGCCGCCCGCGCGGCCCGGCCGTCCGGATAGGCGGCGAGGCCCGCCAGCGACCCGGCGATCCGCTCGCGCAGCCAGGCCGGGGGCGTGTCGGCGCGGACGTTCACGGCCAGGTCGACGAGGGCCGAACCCTCGTCGCGGACCTCGGCGTCACCGTGGTGGCGCAGATCGTGGCCGCCCTCAGTGCGCATGCGCGTGTCCACCGTGATGGTGGTGCCCATGCTGGTGGCCGTGGTCGTGGCCCTCGTCGTCCGGGTGGAAGTGCGGCTGCTGCGGCTGCCCCACCTTGTCCTCGAAGCCGGGCAGCGCGATGCGGTACACGCACGAGTCGCAGTTCATCCGCACCTCGTCCCCCGCGGCCTCCCGGTAGCGCTCCATCACCAGGTCGAGCAGCTCCGGCTCCGGGCCGATGACGTCCGCCGACCGCACCTCGACCTCCGGGTGCGCCGCCGCCCAGCTCTCCGTCTGGTCCCGCACCCGGTCCGGGAGGATGCCGGTGAAGAGGAAGAACGGCAGTACGACGATCCGCCGCGCGCCCAGCTTCACGCACCGGTCCAGACCGCCCGGCACGTCGGGCTCCGCCAGCGACACGAACGCCGTCTCCACGCCCGCGTAGCCGCGCCCCTCCCACAGCAGCCGGGCCGCCTTGTGCACCTCGGCGTTGGCGTCCGGGTCCGTCGAACCGCGCCCCACCAGCAGGACGGTCACCTCCGCCCGCACCCCGGGGGTGCGAGCCGGGTCGCCGAGCGCCTCGTCGAGCCGCCGCTCCAGCACGTTCAGCAGCGCGGGGTGCGGGCCCAGCGGACGCCCGTACGTGTAGCTGATGCCGGGGTGGCGCTCCTTCTCGCGGGCCAGCGCCGCCGGGATGTCGCCCTTGGCGTGCCCGGCCGACACCAGCATCAGCGGGACGGCGGCGAACCGCCGTACCCCCCGCTCCACCAGTTCGGCGACGGCGTCGCCCAGCGGCGGCGGGGACAACTCGATGAAGCCGCCCGCGACGGGCAGTTCGGGGTGGCGTTCCCCCAACTCCCGTACGAAGTCGCGGAACGCCTCGGCCCCGGCCTCGTCCCGGGTGCCGTGGCCGGCGATGAGCAGGGCGGGCGGGGTGGTCACGATGTCTCCTCGGAAGGTGAAGTGGGGTGGTACAGAAGGGCGTTGAGGGCGGCGGCGGCGACCGCCGAGCCGCCCTTCTCGGACACGTTGCTCACCGCGGGCAGTCCGGCGGCGCGCAACGCGGCCTTGGACTCGGCCGCGCCGACGAAGCCGACGGGCAGTCCGATGACGAGCGCGGGGGAGGCGTCCAGGGTCAGCAGCTCCTCCAGGGCGGTCGGCGCGCAGCCGATCACCCACAGCGCGCCGGGACCCACCTGTTCGTAGGCCAGCCGGACGGCGTGCGCCGAACGGGTCAGCCCCGGACCGGAGACGGCGTCCCGGAGCCGGCAGACCGTCTCGCGCCGGGTGATCCCGGCCGCGACCATCTCGACGTCCACGACGACGGGCGCCCCGGCGTGCAGCGCGGTGTGCGCCTTCGCCAACTCGCCCTCGTCCAGGACGAGATCGGACGCGTACTCCAGGTCGGCGGCGGAGTGGACGACCCGCTCCACCACCGCCCGGGTCAGCGGCGGGAAGTGCGAGGTGTCCAGGCGGGCACGGAGCCGCCGGAAGGACTCCTGCTCGATCGGATGAACCACACGGTCCACGGGGTTCACTCGGCGTCCTCCTTCGACGTCTGCCAGCGGTAGCCGCGGGGCGTCACCATGCGCCCGGCGATGGAGCGGGTGGCGGTGTTGCCCACGGTGACGACCGTCATCATGTCGACGGTCGCCGGGTCGAGCGCGGCCAGGGAAGTGAGCCGGCTGGACTCGTCCGGCCGCGACGCGTTGCGTACGACTCCGACCGGCGTCGTCGGTTCGCGGTGCCCGGCGAGGATCGCGAGCGCCTTGGGCAGCTGCCAGTCGCGGCCCCGGCTGCGCGGGTTGTAGAACGTCACCACGAGGTCCGCCTCGGCCGCGGCCCGCACCCGCCGCTCGATGATCTCCCACGGGGTGTGCAGGTCGGAGAGGCTGATCGACACATGGTCGTGGCCGAGCGGCGCGCCGAGGATCGCCCCGGCGGCCAGGGCCGCGGTCACGCCGGGCACACCCACCACGTCGATGTCGTCGGAGGCCTCGGCGAGCGCCGGCGAGGCCATCGCGTACACGCCCGCGTCCCCGCTGCCGATCAGCGCGACCGCCCGCCCCGCGCGCGCCTCCCGCACCGCCGTCCGCGCCCGCTCCTCCTCCGCGCCGAGCCCCGACTCCAGGACCAGCGTGCCCGGCCGCAGCAGGTCGCGGATCTGGTCGACGTACTGGTCGAGGCCGACCAGGACGGCGGCGCGCCGCAGTTCGTCCCTGGCGCGCGGGGTGAGCAGGTCTCGGGCGCCCGGTCCGAGTCCGACGACCGCGAGCCGGCCGCGCGCGGGCCGCCGTACGACGGCGCAGGTCGCCATCGCGGGACGGCCGTCGGCGCGCACGGACTTCCGCTTGGGGACGAGGAGTTCGCCCCCACGGGCCAGGGCGGCGGCCTCCGCGACGGACGGGGTGCCGACGGCGGCGAGCGGCGCGGCGGAGGGGTTCGGCACCTCGACCGCGGCCAACTCCCCGGCGGTGTACGTCACCAGGGGCACCCCGAGCCGCCGGGCCGCCTCGACCAGGCCGGGTTCGCCGGCCTTGGCGTCCACGGTGGCCAGTTCGGCGAGCGACCCGGCGGCGAGACCGGCGTCCCGCAGCGCGTCCGCCACCAGCTCCAGCACCTCTTCGGCGGAGGCCCCCCTGGACGCGCCGACGCCCGCCACCAGCGACGGCGGCCGCAGGACGACCTCGCCCACGGCGGGTGCGACGGCGCGATCGGTGACGCGGATGACGTGGGAGCCACCACCCGCCGACGCCGACGCCGATACCGGAAGGGGCGGCAGCGGCCACGCCGACTCGGCTTCCAGGGAGACCGGTTCGCCGTCCAGCAGGGCCCGGGACACTGCGGCGACATCGCCTTCCACCGGGAAGCCGAGCGTGTCGAGGCCGGGAATCCCCGCCGCGTCCGTGGCCGTGGTCACCACCGGCTCCGCACCCAGCAACTCCCCGACCTCGTAAGCGAGTTGGTTGGCGCCGCCGCCGTGTCCGCCGACCAGGGACACGGCGAACCGGCCGCCCTCGTCGACGCAGACGACACCCGGGTCGGACGTCTTGTCGCCGAGCAGCGGCGCGACCAGCCGGACGACCGCCCCCGTGGCGAGGAAGCAGACGAGCCGCTCGCACTCGGCGAACGCGGTCCGTACGGCGTCCCCGACGGGACCCTCGTACACACGCGTGCGGTCCGGCCAGGCGGCGGCCAGCCGGTCCCGCGCGACCGCGCCCGCCGCGGTGGCGGAGATGAGGCCGATCACTGAGCAACTCCTTCACGAGGGGCCGGGGGCCGGACGCCCCACAGCAGGAAGACGGGATTGGCCGCCGCGAGCCGGGTCACGTCCCCCGGCAGCGGGGTCAGCCGGGACGCCTGAAGCAGCACGCCCTCGACCGCGAACCCGGCGCCGGCGAGCGCCTCGCGCGCCGCGGGCACCCGGTCCAGCGCGGCCATGGCGACGACCACGGTCCGCCGGGCCCGCCGCGCGCACGCCGTGACGACGGCGGGCAGTTCGCGCCCGCCGCCGCCGACGAAGACGGCGTCGGGATCGTCGAGGCCGTCGAGGCCGTCGAGCACGGCCGGCGCGGTCCCGTGCACGGTGTGCACCTCGACCCCGTGCGCGCGGGCGTTGGCACGGATCCGCTCGACACCGTCCCGGGTCTTCTCGACGGCGGTGACGGCGGCGCCGAGCCGGGCGCACTCGACGGCCACGGACCCGGAGCCCGCGCCGACGTCCCAGACCAGCTCACCGCGCCGGGGTCCGAGCCGGGCCAGCGCCAGCGCCCGTACCTCGAACTTGGTGATCATCGAGGAGCGGTGGCTGAACTCCCGTTCCTCCAAGGCCCATCGGTCCGGCCCGGCGGGCGCCCCGGCCACCGTCCGCGGGCCGCCCGGCGCCCGCGACTCGTCGAGACAGAGCACCACGCTGACGGCCGTACCCCAGTCCCGGACGGCCGCCTCGGCGGGGGTGACCCGCTCGACGGACTCCTCGTCCGAGCCGAGCCCCGTGGCCACCACGAGCACCCGGCCCTCCGTCCGGTGCGCGAGCGCCGCCCCCAGCTCGGCGGGACCGGCCCCGGGGCCGGTCAGCACCGCGACCTTCGGATGCGCCCGGCACACGTTGACGGCCGTACGGAGGTCACGCCCGTGCGCGCTCGCCACCACCGCGTCGTCCCAGGGCAGCCCCAGCCGAGCGAAGGCGGCGGCCACCGAGGAGACCCCGGGCCGGACGTCGAGCGCGTCGGCGCCGAACCGCTCGGCCAGCACCCGCACGATCCCGAAGAACCCGGGATCGCCGGAGGCCAGCACGACGACCGGTTCCCCCTTGCGTACATAGGCCTCTACGGTGTCCAGCGCGGGCGCCAGCGCACCGAGGACGACCCGCTCGGCGTCCCCGGGCACCGCGGCGGCGGCCAGATGACGCCGGCCGCCCACCACGAGCCGGGCCCGGCCCAGCGCGTCGTCCGTGACCGGGGCCCCCGGCACCGTGCCTGTTCCGACGACCGTGATCACGTGCCGGCACCCCGCTCGCGCAGGGCCCTGCGGGCCGCCGGGTCGGCCCTGCGATAGCCGTGGAAGTGACCGGGGTGGTAAAGGTGCGAACGGGTCCCGTGGGCGCCGAGGGCCGGTCCGACCAGGAAGAGGGTGTGCTTCCAGAGCTTGTGCTCCTTCACCGTCTCCTCCAGCGTGCCGACCGTGCACCTGACGATCAGCTCCTCCGGCCAGGTCGCCTGGTACGCCACGACGACGGGCGTCTCCGTGGGATAGCCGCCCTCCAGCAGCTCCCGCACCAGCTGCCCGCTGCGCGCCGCCGACAGGAAGATCGCCATGGTCGTGCCGTGGCGCGCGAACTCCCGCACCTCCTCGCCGGGCGGCATCGGCGTCTTGCCTCCGCCGAGCCGGGTCAGGACCACCGACTGCGCGACCTCCGGAATGGTCAACTCCCGCTGCGCCAGGGCGGCGACGGCGGAGAACGCGGAGACTCCCGGCACCACCTCGGTCGCGACGCCCAGCTCCGCGCACCGGTCCAGCTGCTCCTGCGTGCCGCCCCACAGGGCGGGGTCGCCGGAGTGGACGCGCGCCACCCGCAGCCCCTCGGCCCGGGCCCGCTCGTACACCGCGACCACGTCCTCCAGGGACATGGTCGCCGAGTCCAGGATCTCGGCGCCCTCACGCGCGTGGTCGAGCACCTCGGCCTGGACGAGGCTGGCCGCCCAGATCACCACATCGGCCTCGGCGATCGCGCGCGCGGCACGGAAAGTCAGCAGGTCGGCGGCGCCGGGACCGGCACCGACGAAGGTCACCTTGCCGGTGGGGGCATCGGCTGCATCGGCCATGGGGTGGGGTCCTCTCGTACGGAACATCAATGCGAAGGCGGGCGGCGCGGGCCAGGACGTGCGCGACCGGGGGTTGATCGGATAGCAAGGGGGCTATGGCGGTCCTCGTCGCGCTCGGCGCGTTCCTGATGACGCTGGCCGGCGGCTGGACGGCACAGCGGGTGACCGACCGCCGCCATCTCGTCCTGGGCCTGGCCGGCGGCCTGATGCTGGGCGTGGTCGGCCTCGACCTGCTGCCCGAGGCGCTGCGCACGGCGGGCCGCGAGATCTTCGGCGTACCGGCCGCGCTGCTGCTCTTCGTGGCCGGTTTCCTCGTCGCGCACCTGGTGGAGCGCCTGCTCGCCGCGCGCCAGGCCGCGCACGGCGCCGAGGAGCACGACGGGCGGGCCCCCGAGGTGGGTCTGACGGCCGCCGCCGCGATGGTCGGGCACAGCGCCATGGACGGCGTGGCGATCGGCGCGGCGTTCCAGGTGGGCGGCGGCATGGGCACGGCGGTGGCGCTCGCCGTCATCGCCCATGACTTCGCGGACGGCTTCAACACGTACACGATCACCAGCCTGTACGGCAACGCCCGCCGCAAGGCGCTCGCGATGCTGGTCGCCGACGCCGCCGCCCCGGTGGTGGGCGCGGCCTCGACGCTGCTGTTCACCATCCCGGCGCAGCTGCTCGGCGGCTATCTCGGCTTCTTCGGGGGCGTGCTCCTCTATCTGGCCGCCGCCGAGATCCTCCCCGAGGCCCACCATGAGCACCCCGCCCGTTCGACCCTGCTGTGCACGGTCGCGGGGGCCGCGTTCATCTGGCTGGTGGTGGGGCTCGCGGGCTGACGTTCCGCGGCTCACAACTTGCCGCCCCGGCCGCCCTCGCGCCGCGGCGGGGCGATGAGCGTGGACAGGTACGGCAGCGGTTCCCCGTCGAGTTCGGCGGCCGGCCGGATCGACTCCTCGGGCAGTCCGAGCGCCGACCCCCACACCGCGTCATCGAGCCGTCCGGTCTCCCGCAGCGCCTCCGCGACCTCGCGGGCCTGCCGCCCGAACTTGTACGCCACCACCGTGCCCGGCCCGTTCAGGGCGTCCTTGAGGACGGCCGCCCCGGCGGTCACCGGCACCAGCGTGAGCGGTTCGGTCCCCTCGGTGAGGACCGCCCCCGACCGCGCCGCGAGCTCCTGCATGGCGGTGATCCCCGGCACGGTCTCGACGACCGTGCCCGGCGCCGACTCGCCTATGGTGAGCGCGAGGTAGGTGAAGGTGGAGTACACGTTGGGGTCACCGATGGTCGCGAACGCGACGACACCGTGCGCGTCGAGCAGTTCCGCCACCCGGGCCCCGGCCGTGTCCCACGCCGCCTCCCGGCGAGCCCGGTCGGTCCGCTCGTTCAGCGCGAACACCACCCGGACCACCTTCTCCTGCGGCACGTAGTGCAGCACGGTCGCCTCGGCCCGGCCCCGCTCACCGCTGTCCATCACGGGGACGACGACGATGTCGGCCTCCCGCAGAGCGTTGACGCCCTTGACGGTCACCAGCTCGGGATCGCCGGGACCCACCCCGACTCCGATCAGCCTGCTGCTGCTCATGACGTCCGGCACCTCTCCACGAACCGACGGGCCACACCGGGCTCGGCCGCCCAGTGTGTGTGCAGATAACTCGCGTGCACACCTTCTTGTACGAAACCTTCCAGCCGCCGTACGGGCGTCCGCACCCCCCAGGCGGCCACCGCCCCGGCGCCGGGTTCGACGACGGTCCGGTGGAACTCGTGCCCCCGCAGCCGCGTCCCCGCGGCGGCCAGCACACTGTCGCTCACCGCCACCGCGTCCCGGTAGCCCAGAGTGAGCCGCTCGCTCATCCGCGCGCTCGCGTCGAGCACCCCGCACATCGGCAGCCCGTCCAGCTCCCGGCAGAGATAGAGCAGCCCCGCGCACTCGGCGGCCACCGGCGCCCCGCTCTTCACGAGGGCGGAAACCGCCCCGCGCAGCGGCTCGTTGGCGGACAGCTCGGCGGCGTACACCTCGGGGAAGCCGCCGCCGATGACCAACCCGCGCGTCCCGTCCGGCAGTCGCTCGTCCCGGAGCGGATCGAAGACGACGACCTCGGCCCCGGCGGCGGTGAGCAGTTCGGCGTGCTCGGCGTAGGAGAAGGTGAAGGCGGAGCCGCCGGCGACGGCGACCCGGACCCGTGCGCCGGGCCCGGCGGCCCCGGTGCCGAGGACCTCGTCCGCGTCCCAGGCCGCGCAGGGCAGCGCCCCGGCTCCCCGCGCCAGCGCCAGCAGCTCGTCGAGAGCGCAGCCGGCCTCGACCTGTGCGGCCATCGCCGCCACCGCCTCCACCGCCGCGGCCCGCCGCTCGGCGACCGGCACCAGTCCCAGGTGCCGGGAGGGCGTCTCCACCTGCGGCGCCCGCCGCAGCACCCCCAGCACCGGCACCCCCGCGGCGTCCAGCGCCTCCCGCAGCAGCGCCTCGTGCCGGTCCGACGCCACCTTGTTGAGGATCACGCCGCCGATCCGGACCTCGGGGTCCCAGGACGCGAAGCCGTGCACCAGCGCGGCGACCGACCGGGACTGCGAGGAGGCGTCGACCACCAGCACGACGGGCGCCCGCAGCACCTTCGCGACCTGCGCGGTGGACGCCAACTCCCCTTCGCCCGCGGCCCCGTCGTACATCCCCATCACGCCCTCGACGACGGCGAGGCCGCAGCCGCGCGCACCGTGCGCGAAGAGCGGACCGAGCAACTCCGGCCCGCACAGGTACGCGTCGAGGTTCCGCCCCACCCGGCCGGTGGCGAGCGCGTGGTAGCCGGGGTCGATGTAGTCCGGCCCGACCTTGTGCGGCGATACGGCGAGCCCCCGCGCGGTGAACGCGGCCATCAGCCCGGTGGCGACGGTGGTCTTGCCGCTGCCCGAGGAGGGCGCGGCGATGACCAGCCGGGGCACGGAGACGGAGGAGACAGAGGGGACGGAGGAGGGGGAGGAGAGGGGAGAGGCGGAGGAGACGGGAGAGGCGGGGGAGGTCACGGGGTCACCACTCGATGCCCCTCTGGCCCTTCTGGCCGGTGTCCATCGGATGCTTGACCTTGGACATGTCGGTCACCAGGTCGGCGAAGTCGACGAGCGGGCCGGGGGCGTTCCGGCCGGTGATCACGACGTGTTGGGTCCCGGGCCGGTCCCGCAGCACCCGGACGACCTCCTCGACGTCGATCCAGCCCCAGTGCAGCGGATAGGCGAACTCGTCGAGCACGTACAGCCTGTACGTCTCCGCGGCGAGGTCACGCCGGACCTGCTCCCAGCCCTCGCGCGCCTTCTCCTCGTTGTCCATCTGGGAGTCGCGCTGGACCCACGACCACCCCTCGCCCATCTTGTGCCAGTCGACGGTGCCGCCCTCGCCGGAGGCGCCCAGCACCCGCAGCGCGTTCTCCTCGCCGACCTTCCACTTCGCCGACTTGACGAACTGGAACACCCCGATCGGCCAGCCCTGGTTCCAGGCGCGCAGCGCCAGCCCGAAGGCGGCGGTCGACTTGCCCTTGCCGACGCCCGTGTGCACGACGACGAGCGGCCGGTTACGTCGCTGACGGGTCGTCAGGCCGTCGTCCGGTACGACACTCGGCTGTCCCTGCGGCACTACGCGGCCCTCCCGTGGTTCCCGTGGTTCCCGTACTTGCCGTTGGTTCCCTGGACTTCCCTGACCAGCCCGGCGATCGAGTCGGCCCGCAACTCGTCCAGCGTCACGGCCGTGCCCTCCAGCTCGGCCGCCAACTGCCCGGCCAAGCCCAGCCGTACGGGCCCCGACTCGCAGTCCACGACCACTGACGCGACCGAGTCGGCGGCGAACAGCCGCGCCGCCCGCCCGGCGAGCGCGACCGGCTCGGGGCCGCCGGTGGCGCGCCCGTCGGTCACCACGACGACCAGCGCCCGCCGCGCCGGATCGCGCAGCCGCTCCACCCGCAGCACGTCGCGGGCCTTGAGCAGCCCGGCCGCCAGCGGAGTCCGCCCGCCGGTCGGCAGCGACTCCAGGCGTACGGCGGCGGCGTCCACGGACGAGGTCGGCGGCAGCGCCACCTCGGCGGCCGAACCCCGGAAGGTCACCAGCCCCACCTTGTCCCGCCGCTGATAGGCGTCGAGGAGCAGCGACAGCACGGCACCCTTCACCGCGCCCATCCGCTGCCGGGCCGCCATCGACCCCGAGGCGTCCACCACGAACAGCACGAGGTTGCCCTCCCGCCCCTCCCGGGTGGCCTGCCGCAGATCGTCCCGGCGCACCACCAGCCCGCGTCCGGACCGGCCGCGCGCCAGCTGGTGCGGGGCAGCCGCCTGCACGGTCGCCGCCAGGTGCAGCTTGGTGAGCGCCCCCCGGGGCCGCCGGGCCCCGGTGGTCCGCCCGTGTTCGGTCCGCGCGCGTGAGCGCCGTCCGGCGGCGCCCTCGCCGATGCCCGGCACGCTCAGCATCTTGGTACGGAAGGGTTCGGCGGCCCGTACGGGCTGCTGCTCACCGGAGCCGGAAGGCTGCGGCGCCCCGCCCTCCCCCTCTTCGGGCCGCGCGCCGGTGTCCCCGTCCCGCGGTCCGTCGGAGTCCGGCTCGGGCGGCTGCTGACCGCCGCCCCCACCGCCGTCGGGGCCGTCGGGGCCGTCCGGCTCCGGCCCGTCGTCCGCCGGCTCCGCGAACTCCTCCAGCGTCTCGTCGAGCTTGTTCTCGTCGAGTCCCGGCGCGTCGAAGGGATTGCGCCGCCTGCGGTGCGGCAGCGCGAGCAGCGCCGCCTGCCGTACGTCCTCGGCCAGTACGTCGGTCCGTCCGGCCCACGCGGCCAGCGCGGTCGCCGTCCGTGCCATCACGATGTCGGCGCGCATCCCGTCCACCTCGAAGGCGGCACAGGTCGCCGCGATCTGCCGCAGCGCCCCGTCGCCCAGGCGCACCGACGGCAGCAGCGTACGGGCGGCGGTGATCCGGGCCCGTACGGCGGACTCCTCGTCCGCCCAGCGGGTGGCGAAACCCTCCGGATCGTCGTCGTAGGCGAGCCGGCGCCTCACCACCTCGACCCGCTGGTCGGGCTCGCGCGAGGCGGCGACCTCGACGGTGAGCCCGAACCGGTCGAGCAACTGCGGCCGCAGTTCGCCCTCTTCGGGGTTCATGGTGCCGACGAGCAGGAACTTCGCCGCGTGCCGCACGGAGACGCCCTCGCGTTCCACATACGACGCGCCCATTGCCGCCGCGTCCAGCAGCAGGTCGACCAGGTGGTCGTGGAGGAGGTTGACCTCGTCGACGTAGAGGATGCCCCGGTGCGCGTCGGCCAGCAGCCCCGGCTCGAACGCTTTCACACCCTCGGCGAGGGCCCGCTCGATGTCGAGCGCGCCGACCAGCCGGTCCTCGGAGGCGCCGACCGGCAACTCGACCATACGGGCCGGGCGTCGTGCTCCCGGCCCCTGCTCGTGCGGGCCGTCCGGGCACGCCGGGTCGGGCGCCGCGGGGTCGCAGGAGAAGCGGCACCCGGGCACGACGGGGACCTCCGGCAGCAGCGCGGAGAGGGCCCGTACGGCGGTGCTCTTCGCCGTGCCCTTCTCGCCCCGCACCAGCACCCCGCCGACCGCCGGCGACACGGCGTTCAGCAGCAGCGCGAGCCGCAGATCGTCCTGGCCGACAAGGGCCGTGAACGGAAAGGGAGTTGTCACTGGTCGTCGCCCTCCAGGTCGCCTTCGAGCTCCAGATAGGTGGCCCGCAGCCGGTCCAGCGTCTCCGCGTCCGGCTCCGCCCACAGTCCGCGGTCGGCGGCTTCGAGCAGCCGCTCGGTGATGCCGCGCAGCGCCCACGGGTTGGACTTCTTCATGAAGTCCTGGTTCTCGGCGTCGAAGACGTACTCGGCCGAGAGCTTCTCGTACATCCAGTCGTCCACCACCCCGGCCGTCGCGTCGTAGCCGAAGAGGTAGTCGACCGTCGCCGCCATCTCGAAGGCGCCCTTGTAGCCGTGCCGCCGCATGGCCGCCATCCAGCGCGGGTTGACGACCCGCGCGCGGAAGACGCGGTGGGTCTCCTCGCCCAGCGTGCGGGTCTTCACCTGGTCCGGCGTCGCGGAGTCGCCCACGTACGCCTCCGGTGAACTCCCCGTCAGGTGCCGCACCATGGCGACCATGCCGCCGTGGTACTGGAAGTAGTCGTCGGCGTCGACGAGATCGTGCTCGCGGGTGTCGACGTTCTTGGCCGCCACCGCGATCCGCCGGAACGCCGTCTCCATGTCCCCGCGCGCCGGCCGCCCCTCCAGCCCGCGCCCGTAGGCGTACCCGCCCCAGACGGCGTAGACCTCGGCGAGGTCGGCGTCCGAACGCCAGTTGCGCGCGTCGATCAGCGGCAGCAGACCCGCGCCGTACGCCCCCGGCTTGGAGCCGAAGACCCGGGCCGTCGCGCGCCGCCGGTCACCGTGCTCGGCAGTGTCCTCGTCGGCGTGCGCCCGCACGTAGTTGGACTCGGGGGGCTCGGCCAGCTCCGCCACCGCCCGCACCGCGTCGTCGATCAACCCGATGACGTGCGGGAAGGCGTCCCGGAAGAAGCCGGAGATCCGCACCGTCACGTCGATGCGCGGCCGGCCCAGCTCCGTCACGGGCACGATCTCGAAGCCGGTCACCCGGCGCGAGGCGTCGTCCCAGACGGGGCGGCAGCCCAGCAGCGCGAGGATCTCGGCGATGTCGTCGCCCTGGGTGCGCATCGCGGACGTGCCCCACACGGTGAGGCCGACGGACTTGGGGTACTCGCCGGTGTCCTGGAGATACCGCTGCACCAGCGACTCCGCGAGGGCCTGCCCGACCTCCCAACTCAGCCTGGACGGGATGGCCTTGGGGTCGACCGAGTAGAAGTTGCGGCCGGTGGGCAGCACGTTGACCAGGCCGCGGGTGGGGGAGCCCGACGGACCTGCCGGGACGTAACCGCCGTCCAGGGCCTTCAGGATGTGGCCGATCTCGTCCGTCGTACGGGCCAGCCGCGGCACCACCTCGTCGGCGGCGAACTCCAACACCGCCACGGCGTCCGGGAGTTCGGTGCCGAGCACGTCCCGCACCAGGGCCGGGACGGCCGCGCTCCGCCACGCCCGTTCCTCCATGCCCTCCGCGAGCCGGCGACACAGCTGCTCCAGCAGGTCGACGGCGTCGGCAGCCGACCGGGCCGGCCCCTCGACCAGGCCGGTCAGTTCGGCCGGCACCTTCACCGGCGCGCCCGGCTCGGCCAGCAACTCCTTCTCGGCCAGGCCGAAGTGGCGGGCCAGCGAGGCCCGCAGACCCGGCAGAGCGTTCGCCTGCCCGCCCCACACCTGCGAGGCGCGCAACACCGCGAGCACCAGGTTGACACGCGGCTCACCGACCGGTCCGCCGCCGAGGATGTGCAGCCCGTCGCGGATCTGCACGTCCTTGATCTCGCACAGGTAGCCGTCGATGTGCATCACGAACTCGTCGAACGCCGCGTCGTCCGGCTGGTCGTCCACATGCAGGTCGTGGTGGAGTTCGGCCGCCTTCACCAGCGTCCAGATCTGCGCCCGGACGGCCGGGGTCTTCGTCGGGTCCAGGTCGGAGACGAGCGCGTACTCGTCGAGGAGCTGCTCCAGCTTGGCCAGGTCGCCGTAGGTGTCGGCGCGGGCCATCGGCGGCACGAGGTGGTCGACGACCGTGGCGTGCCCGCGCCGCTTGGCCTGGGTGCCCTCCCCGGGGTCGTTGACGATGAACGGGTAGATCAGCGGGAGTTCACCGAGCACGGCGTCGGGCGCGCAGCCGCCGCTCAGCCCGAGCCCCTTGCCGGGCAGCCACTCCATCGTGCCGTGCTTGCCCATGTGGACGATCGCGTCGGCGCCGAAGCCGCCCTCGGCGGGCGCGGCCTCCAGCCAGCGGTAGGCGGCCATGTAGTGGTGCGACGGCGGCATGTCGGGGTCGTGGTAGATCGCGATCGGGTTCTCGCCGAAGCCGCGCGGCGGCTGGATCATCACCACGACGTTCCCGAACCGCAAGGAGGCGAGCACGATGTCGTCGCCGTCGACGTAGAGCGCGCCCGGCGGCTCGCCCCACATTGCCAGCATGCGGTCCCGCAGCGCCGGGTCGAGCCGGTCGAACCAGGTCCGGTAGTCGGCGAGCGGCACCCGCGCGGGCGCGGCGGCCAGCTGCTCCTCGGTGAGCCACTCCACGTCGTGGCCACCGGCGTGGATGAGCCGGTGGATCAACTCGTCGCCGTTGTCGGGGTGTCCCTCGACCGCGTACCCGGCGTCCCGCAGCGCGTCCAGTACCCGCACCGCCGAGGCGGGTGTGTCGAGGCCGACCGCGTTGCCGACCCGGGAGTGCTTGGTCGGGTAGGCGGTGAAGACCAGCGCGAGCTTCTTCTCCGCGTTCGGCTTGTACCTCAACTCCGCGTGCCGTACGGCGATTCCGGCGACCCGGGCGGCCCGCTCGGGGTCGGCGACATAGACCGGGACATCGTCGGGGCCCTGCTCCTTGAAGGAGAACGGCACCGTCACGATCCGGCCGTCGAACTCCGGGATCGCCACCTGCATCGCCGCGTCCATGGGGGAGAGCGCCGCGTCGGACGCCTCCCAGGCACTCTTCGAGGAGGTGAGGCAGAGCCCTTGCAGCACCGGCACGTCGAGGTCGGCGAGGGTGCCGACGTCCCACGCCTCCTCGTCGCCGCCGGCCGAGGCCTTCGACGCGTGGGTGCCACCGGCGGCCAGGACGGTCGCCACCAGCGTGTCCGCCCCGGCGAGGATCTCGTACAGCCCGGCGTCCGCGTCGCGCAGCGAACCGCAGTACACGGCGAGGGCGTTGGCCCCGCGCGCCTCGATCGCGTCGCAGAGCGTGTCCACGAAGGCGGTGTTGCCGCTGAGGTGGTGCGCCCGGTAGAAGAGGACGCCGACGGTCGGCCGGCCCTCGACGCGGGCCCGCTCCCCGTGGACGCCGAACTCGGGCATCTCACGCGGCTCGACGAACCCCTCGCCGGTGAGCAGCACGGTGTCGGAAAGGAACCGCGCCAGCTCCACGAGGTTGCCGGGGCCGCCCTCGACGAGATACCGCAGCGCCTCCGCCACGACTCCGGCGGGCACGGACGACTCGGCCATCAACTCGGCGTCGGGCACGGCCTCCCCGCCGAGCAGCACGGTCGGGATGCCGGACGCCTTCAGGAAGGCCAGCCCGTCCTCCCAGGCGCGCTTGCCGCCGAGCAGCCGTACGACGGCGATGTCCGCGCCCGCGACGAGGGCGGGCAGCTCCTCCGTGACGTCCACCCGGGACGGGTTGCCGATCCGGTAGCCGGCGCCGGAGGCCCGGGCCGCCAGCAGGTCCGTGTCGGCGGTCGACAACAACAACACTGTGCTCATGCGGGCGCTCCCGGTGGAATGAAAGGCAGTCCTGGTGGCGTGCCGGACTCGATGAGCCGCCACAACGCGTCCGTGTCCGCGTGCTGTTCGACGAGATCGCCGAGCCGGTCGAGCTGCTCCTCGCGCAGCCCGGCGAAGGAGGTGTCGGCGGCGGGCACGAACCGGCGGCCCGCGGCGGCCGCCACCTCGCGCAGGAACGCCCGCCGGAAACCGTCCGACTCCAGCGAGCCGTGCCAGTGGGTGCCCCAGGTCCGGCCGACCCGGCAGCCGTCCAGAGCCCGTCCCTCGGCATCGGTGAACACGCTCTCCCCGCCCATGACTTCGGCGACACCGTGATGGATCTCGTACCCCTCGACGTGCTCGCCGAGAGCCTCGCCGGCCGGCCGGGTCAGCGTCTTCTCGCGGGCGAACCGCACCCGCACGGGCAGCACCCCGAGCCCCGCCACCGGACCCCGCCGGCTCTCCACCTCGTCGTCGATGTGCTCGCCGAGGATCTGGAAGCCGCCGCAGACACCGAGCACGGGACGCCCCTCGGCGGCCCTGCGGACCAGCGCGTCCGCGAGTCCCCGCTCACGCAGCCACTCCAGCGCGCGGACCGTGCCGCGGGTGCCGGGGATCACGACGAGGTCGGCGTCGGCCAGCTCCTCGGGCCGGTCCACGAACCGCACCACGACGCCCGGTTCGGCGGCCAGCGCGTCCACGTCGGTGAAGTTGGACATCAGGGGGATCGCGCAGACGGCGACCCGCAGCACGTCCTCACCGACGGGCGGCGCGGTGCTCGACGCGCGCACGGTGCCGCGCGGCGAGAGGCCCATCCCGTCCTCCTCGTCGATCCCGAGGCCGTGCCGGTAGGGCAGGACACCGTACGTACGGCGGCCGGTGAGGCCCTTCAGCATGTCCAGGCCCGGTTCGAGGAGGGAGACGTCGCCGCGGAACTTGTTGACGAGGAACCCGGCGACGAACTCCTGGTCCTCCGGGCTCAGCAGCGCGAGGGTCCCGAAGAAGGAGGCGAAGACGCCCCCGCGGTCGATGTCGCCCACCACGAGCACCGGCAGCCGCGCGTTGCGGGCGATCCCCATGTTGACGATGTCGGTCCGCCGCAGATTGATCTCGGCGGGACTGCCGGCCCCCTCACAGATCACCGCGTCATACGTGCCCCGCAACTCGGCCAGACAGTCCAGCACGGTGCCGAGCAGCGCCTCCTGCCGTCCGCCGTGATAGCCGCGGGCGGTCATCTCCCCCACCGGCCGGCCCATGAGCACGACCTGACTGCTCCGGTCGCCGCCGGGCTTCAGCAGTACGGGGTTCATCAGCGCGGTCGGCTCGATCCGGCACGCTTGTGCCTGCATGGCCTGAGCCCGGCCGATCTCGGCGCCCTCACGGGTGACGAACGAGTTGAGGGACATGTTCTGCGCCTTGAACGGCGCGACCCGCACGCCCTGCCGCACCAGCCACCGGCAGATCCCGGCGGTGACGACGCTCTTGCCGGCGTCCGAGGTGGTGCCGGCGACCAGCAGTCCGCCGCTCATGCCCTGCCTCCCTTCACGAGGTACCGGCCGGCGACCGCGACGCCCAGCGCCAGCAGCCCGACGCGCCGGGAGAGCCGTACCGCCCGTTCGATGTCGGACACGTCCACCGCGCGGCCGGAGCCGTTCAGTTCGGGCCGGTGCTCGACCCGGCCCCCGTAGGAGAGCGTGCCGCCCAGCCGGACGCCGAGGGCGCCCGCGAACGAGGCCTCCACGGGACCGGCGTTGGGGCTCGGGTGGTGCACGGCGTCGCTCCGCCAGGCGCGCACGGCACCCCGCGGGTCGTCGCCGGCGGCCGCCGCGAGGACGGCGGTGAGCCGGGCGCCCGGCCAGCCGGCCAGATCGTCGAGGCGGGCGGCGGCCCAGCCGTACCGCCGGTACCTGGGCGACCGGTGGCCGACCATGGCGTCGAGTGTGTTCACCGCCCGGAACCCGACGAGCCCGGGCACTCCGCCGAGCGCTCCCCAGACCAGGGCGCCCACGACGGCGTCGGAGGTGTTCTCGGCGACGGACTCGACGACGGCCCGGGCGATCCCGTCGGCGTCGAGCGCCTGCGGGTCCCGGCCGCACAGGTGCGGCAGCCGCTCACGGGCGCCCTCGACGTCCCCGTCCGCCAGGGCGCGCCCGATGGTGCGGGCCTCGCGCGCGAGCGAGGTGCCGCCGACGACGGCCCAGGTGGCGGCGGCGGTGAGGGCGACGGAGGCGGCACGAGAGGGGCGTACGCAGCGCACGGCACCGGCCGCGAGGGCGACGGCGCCGCCCGCGCAGACGCCGGTGTGCAGCGCTCCCCACCCGCGGTGGTCTCGCCACAGCACCCGTTCCACGGCGCCCGCGGCCCGCCCGAACGCGGCCACCGGATGGCCGCGGCGCGGATCGCCGAGCAGGTGGTCGCCGAGAAGGCCGGCGGCGGCGCCGTACGCGAAGACGCGATCGGCACGCACCGGGCTCAGCCGGTCGCCGGGCCGGACAGGGCGCTGGTACTGAACCTCGATCGGCAGCCGAGCATGGCGATATGTCCTCACTCAGGGTGTCCACGCCCTGGTTCGACGAGACCGGCGATGAGAGTTCCTGGCTCCCGGGGCTACCTACCCCGGTGACAGTGGCGGGACCGCGCCGGATTCACACCGGCTTCCTCTCCTGTCGCCGTACATGGCTCCGGCAGTCCACCACGGGGCCGGAAGAGCCGTCAACTTGCTGTTGACCTGCGAAGGGAGAGTGTGCTGAGGCCCACACGAGAGGGGCTGGAGAGCGCGCGGAAGGCCGGAGGGCGGAACGGTGGTCCGTCCCGCCCTCCGGCCGGTGCCGGGTGGTGTGCCGTCAGGCGACGATCAGCGAGATCCCGTACGCCACCGCCGCCGTGCAGGCCGCGAAGCACACACAGGCGCCGGTGAGGGCGAGGGTCGCGGAGTCGCCCTGCGCCGTGGCGCGTTCGCGGCGGGAGAGGGCGGTGATGCCGAGGGTGAAGACGGCCACGAGCGCCACGGTGATCACGAGGCTGACGCCGAAGACGGAGCCGAGGGCTGCCCAGTCGATGTCCATGCTGCTGCTTCCTTAGTAACCGGGGGAGTTGACCGGGGCGCGGACTCAGACGGCGGCGGCCGGCGGGACCGCCGGGTCGACGACGGCCGTGGCGGGGACGGGAGCCGGGGCGGGGGCCGGGATGGTGGCGGTGAGGTCCTCGGTCACCGTCGACCCCGCGGGGGGCGGGCTCACGGCGGCGATCGCCGTGGTGACCACACCCGCGGGCTCCTCGGAGGCGTTGACGTTCGAGGCGTCGATGACCTGGCGGCGGGAGAACTTCCAGATCGCGGCGCTGGAGGCGATCAGGAAGACGGCCACCAGGGCGGTGCCCCAGTCACCGAGGCCGGTGACCGACTCGGCGCCCGCGCCCACCAGCGCGGCGGCCGGCAGCGTCAGACCCCAGGCGACGAACATCCGGGTCGCGGTCGACCAGCGCACCACCCCGCCCTTGCGGCCGAGCCCGGCACCCATCACCGAACCGGAGACGGCGTGCGTGGTGGAGAGCGAGAAGCCGAGGTGCGAGGAGGCCAGGATGACGGTGGCCGCGCTGGTCTGGGCGGAGAAGCCCTGCTGCGGCTGGAGGTCGGTCAGCCCCCTGCCCATCGTGCGGATGATGCGCCAGCCGCCGATGTAGGTGCCCATCGCGATGGCCAGACCGGCGGAGAGGATGACCCAGGTGGGCGGGTCGGAGTCGGGGGCGACGGCGCCGCCGGCGACCAGGGCGAGGGTGATGATGCCCATCGTCTTCTGCGCGTCGTTGGTGCCGTGGGCGAGCGAGACCAGGCCGGCGGAGGCGATCTGGCCGACGCGGAAGCCCTTCTTGGCGGACTGGCCGCCGGCGTTCCTGCTCAGCGCGTAGGAGAACCGGGTGGCGATCAGCGCCGCGGCGCCCGCGACGATCGGGGCCGCGACGGCCGGGATCAGCACCTTGGTGACGAGGACGTCGCCGTGGACCGCGCCGGTGCCCGCCGAGGCGATGGTGGCGCCGATCAGACCGCCCATCAGGGCGTGCGAGGAGCTGGACGGCAGCCCGACCAGCCAGGTCACCAGGTTCCAGAGGATCGCGCCGACCAGGGCGGCGAAGATGACCTCGGGACGAATGCCGTTCTCGTCGACGAGACCCTTGGAGATCGTGTTGGCGACCTCCACGGAGAGGAAGGCGCCCGCAAGGTTGAGCGCGGCGGACATGGCCACCGCGACCTTGGGCTTGAGCGCACCGGTCGAGATGGTGGTGGCCATCGCGTTGGCGGTGTCGTGAAAACCGTTCGTGAAATCGAACGCGAGTGCGGTTATTACCACAATCGCGAGGATCAGCGAGAAGTTTTCCATTTACCCAGGCAATCGTTCGAAGTCATTGGCTGGTTGACCGTAGGCAACCTGAGTGAACGGAAGATGAACTGAGGAGGGCACTGCGGTGTCCGGATTCGACGGTCGCGACTCCGTCCCGGCCGACAGGCCGGACGCCGCTTGGTCAGTACCCCAGGGCGAAGTCCCGCAGCTCGTTCCAGGACCCGTTGAAGAGATCCTGGTCACCCGGGAGCGAACCGGCGTCGTCGTACTGCCAGAACGTCCAGGACGACCAGCCGCCCGGCAGCTCTCCCGCGTGCGCGGAGCCGTGCCGGGCGATCCACAGCGCGTGGTCCGCCGCGAAGGCGGCGCTGCCGCCGGTGCAGGTGTTCCACCACTGGGCGGTCGTGTAGATCACCGGTCGGCGGCCGGTCTCGCGCCTGACCTCGTCGCTGAAGGACCGGATCCAGGAGACCGTCTTCGCCTTGCTCAGGCGGTAGCACGGGTGCCTGGCGTCGTACGGGTTGTATTCGATGTCGAGCGCGGGCGGCAGCGTCCAGCCGTCCGCCTGCCAGTCGCCGCCGTGGGCCACGAAGTAGGCGGCCTGGGTCCTGCCCGACGACCTGTTCGGCACGGCGAAGTGGTAGGCACCGCGGAGGAGACCGCCGGACCGGGCGCCGTCGTACTGCTGGTCGAAGCGCGGATTGCGGTACGTGGTCGACTCGGTCGCCTTCACGTAGACGAAGGCCGCCCCGTCCGCCCTGGTGCGCCGCCAGTCGACGTTCTTCTGGTGCGAGGAGACGTCGTGCCCCTGCGGCAGGCTCGCCGCGGAGGCCGGGACGACGGTGAGGGCGGCGGCGGAGGTCAGGGCGGAGAGGGTGAGGACGACGGGCCGACGGCGGATGCGGAGGGGCGTGCGGCGGCGGACTCCGGCGGGGGCGGGCGTGGGGGTGGTGGTCGGGAGGGGTGTGCTGAGCGGCTTGCGGGTACGGGTCAAGATTTCCCCAGGGGTGGCGACGGATGGGACAAATCCCCCAGAGGTTACGGGGAGATCGACACTTTTCCGTCGATATCTGTACAGGTCGTGTCACAGACAGTCAGATACGTCCATTCCAGTCCCTGGCGGCGCTGATCTCGGCCCGAAGTGCTGTCGTCCCGGGGGCGGTTCGGGGCTTCGCCTGACAGGATCGCGACATGGCTGAGCAGCGGCGGGACGGGCGCGAGGGACAGGACGGGCAGGACGGGCAGGGCGGGCAGGACAATCAGGGCGGCCGAGCGGGTGAGGCCCGGGGGGAGAGCGGCGGACGGGCGGCTGCCGTGACCCCGGACGAGGAGGCGCGCGCCTGGGACGCGCTCGTCGCGGCGGCCCGCCGGACCGTCTCCGACGGCCTGGTCGTCGGCACCTCCGGCAACGTCTCGGTGCGCGTCGGGGACACCGTCCTGGTCACCCCGACGGGCGTCCCCTACGACCGTCTCACCCCCGCCGACGCGGTCGGCGTCGACCTCGCCGGCCGGCAGGTCCTCGGCATGCTGACCCCGACCAGCGAACTGCCCATGCACCTCGCCGTCTACCGTGCCACCGACGCCCGCGCGGTCGTCCACACCCACGCCGTCCACGCGACGGCCGTCTCCACCCTGGTCGCGGAACTCCCCGCCGTCCACTACATGTCCGGCGCGCTCGGCGGCCCCGTCCGGGTCGCCCCCTACGCGACCTACGGCACGGAACAGCTGGCCCAACACATGCTCCGCGCCCTCACCGGCCGCTCCGCCTGCCTCCTCCAGAACCACGGCACGCTCGCCCACGGCGCCACCCTGGACCAGGCCTACGACCGAACAGCCCAACTGGAGTGGATGTGCCGGCTGTGGCTGACGGCGTCCTCCGTACCGGGCTTGTCACCCTCGCTGCTCTCCCCGGAACAGGTGGCGGAGGCGGCGGAGCGGCTGCGGGGATACGGGCAGCCGCGCGGCTGACGGCGGCCGACGAGGTGACCGACGAGGTGACCGACGCGAGTCCCGGGCGCGGCATTCGCGTCGCCCTGCACTGGCCGGTCGCCCGGATCGCCACCACACTGGAGCCGTGCGCACAGTCAGAGCGACGGCCGCGGCCGTGACCATGGCACTGGCGGCCGGCGCCGCGAGTGTCGCCGCCGGCCGTCTCGCCAGCGACGCCGCCCTCAAGGCGCCGCCCGGCCGCCCCCTCCCCACCGACCCCCGGCTCACGGTGCACGCCACCGCCGCCGGCCGGATCACCCTCACCCGCGACCTCGCCTCCCTCCGGCCCGGCACCTACGGCCTCGCGGGCGACGGCTCCCACGCGGTCGTCGGCCCGGTCCTCGACGAGCCCCGGCGCTCCGCCGACACGGTCGTACGGCGCCTCGAACGCGTCACCCACGGCATCCTGCGCTCCGGCGACAAGGTCTGGCTCACCCCGAACGTCCACATCGGCAACCCGAGCGCCGCCCTCGGTCTCGACCACGCCGACATCGACATCCCCGGCGAACTCGGCTCCCTGCCCGCCTGGTTCGTGCCCAGCGTGCGGAAGATCTGGGTGATCGCCGTGCACGGGCTGGGCACCACCCGCGAACTCCCCCTGAACGTCATGGAGTTCCTGCACCGCCACCACTTCCCGGTGCTCGCCCTCTCCTACCGGGGCGACCTCGGCGCACCCCGCAACCCCGACGGCCTCAACCACCTCGGCGAGACCGAGTGGCGCGACCTGGACGCCGCCATCCGCTACGCCGTGCGCCACGGCGCCGAGCGGGTCGTCCTCCTCGGCTGGTCGACCGGCGCCACCATGGCCCTGCGCGCCGCCGCCCACTCCGCGCTGCGCGACCGCGTCGCCGGTCTGCTCCTCGACTCCCCGGTGCTCAGCTGGGAGACCACCCTGCGCGCCCTCGCCAGGGCCCGGCACACCCCGGGTGCCCTGCTGCCGCTCGCCGTCCGTGCCGCCCAGGGCCGCACCGGTCTGCACGGTGACCGCATCGCCGAGGCCGCCGACCCGAGCCGGCTCACCGTCCCGACGCTGATCTTCCACGGCCCGGGCGACGCGGTGGCCCCCTGGGCCCTCACCCGCCGCTTCACCGCCCTCCGCCCCGACCTGATCACCCTGCACACCGTCCAGCACGCCTCCCACGGCGCCATGTGGAACCCGGACCCGGCCGCCTACGAAGAGGTCCTGCGGCGCTTCCTGACGCCCCTGTCCTGAGATCCCCTCCGTTCCGCGGGGCCTCGTCCCGACCCCGGTGACGTCGTACTCCGCCGGGCCGGCACCCCGTTCCGTTTACCCCGGTACCACTGGCCGGTTCCCGGTCCCCGGCATCCCCCGAAGCCCCTCCCTCGGCCCTCCCCGCAGGCCGCCCCTGCATTCCGTTTGGGTTTTCGGACCGTCAACCGGAAGACTGCACCCGTGACGTCCCGTATCCCGCGCGACTCCAGGCTCCGACTCGTCCGCCCGCGACCCCTGGCCGCCGCCCCCCGAGCGATGAACCAGCGGCGCTCGCGCCGCCCCGCCCCCCGCCCCCCGGAGGGCACACCGGCCCCCGCGGAACTGGCCAGAATGGCACGCTCCGGCTTGGCCGGAGCGGCCCGCGTCGCCCACTGGGCCGACGCCGCACTACGCCCCGGCCCCGACAGCGCGAGCCCCGACGGCAAGGGCACCCTGTCCGACTCGACCGCCGAACAGGCCGCCCTCGACCTCGGTCTGACCCCGGCTCAGATCCGCGCCGACTGGGACACGGCCCGGCTGGCCGGTCTCGTCGAGGTGCACGGTGACAGCGCCCGCCCCGGCTGGCGGCTGCGGGCCTGGGACCGCGACGACAGTGCCGTACTGCGCGGCTGGGTCGCGCTCTTCGACGCCTGGTCGCTCGCCCACCCCGAACCCCTGGACCGCGCGCCGGGGGCCGTCGCCGAGGTCGTCTCGGCCATGCCCCAGGTGCTCTCCTTCCTGCAACTGTCGGCCGGCCCCGTGCCCGTGGAGCAGCTCCTCGACCTCCTCGAACAGCGGGTCACCGAACTGCGCACCGAGCGCTGCGAGATCCCGTACGGCCCGCAGCCCGAGCCGGTACCGCGGGAAGGTCAGGCGGTGCGGGCGGCGGAGCAGGCACCGGAGAGCGAGGACGCGCCCCTCGACTCCCTGCTCGACTGGGCGTTGCGCGCCCTCGCCTCCGTCGGCGCCCTCACCTACGGCGACGGCCAGGCCACGCTCACCCCGCTCGGCAGCTGGGCGGTCTGGGTCAAGCTGGAGCAGATCTGCGTGGCGGCGCAGAGCCCCGCGGGGAACATCGAGCAGTCCGCCGAGGACATGCTGCGCGGCTGTTCCCAGCTCCGTCCGAACGCGGCCCGCGCCGAGTACCGCGCCTGGCTCGCCGCCCGGACCGTGGGCAGCGCCGTGGGGGAGCTCATCGACGCGGCCCGCGGCGAGGACGCCCTGCTGCGCGGCCTCGCCTTCGAGGCGCTGCGCGTCGTCGGCGCCCCCGCCGAGCCCGACGTCCGCGGTGTCGTCGACGAGGCGACCCTGCGGCCGTACGCGCTGCTCTGGCTGGCCGAGCACGACGGGATCGACCCGGAGGACGCCCACGAGGTGCTCACCCGGCAGGAGGCCACCTGGCTCTGGGTCGACACCGCCGCCGCCGTCGCCGACCACGGTGAGGCCCCGCTGCTCGTACGGCACCTGGAGGCCGCGGTGCAGCCCACCGTCCCGGCGCTCCTCGACGAGGTGCGCGCGGTCGGGCACCCCCGCACCGTGCAGGTCCTGGTCGCTCTCGCCGCCGCGCACCCGGACCCGGCCCTCGCCAAGGCCGTGCGCCGGGCCGCCTTCCAGGTGCACACCGGAGGAAGCTGAGCGCCCTCCGGCGGGTCAGGCCCCCGGGCGCGGCAGCTCGGGGGCGTAGTTGCCGAAGCTCCAGATGTTGCCCTCGGCGTCCCGGGCCATGTAGTCCCGGGAGCCGTAATCCTGGTCCGTCGGGGGCATCAGGATCTCCGCGCCGTGCTCCGCGGCCCGGCGGTGGTGGGCGTCCACGTCGTCCACCACGATGTACACGCCGGTCGGCCCGGCGCTCTTCATCGCCTCGTCGAAACGCCCGCCGCGGCCCTTCGAACCGAGCATCACCGCGCCGTTGCCGTGCGCCAGTTCGGCGTGCATCACCGAGCCGTCCTCGCCCTCGTACACCGCGAGCGCCGTGAAGCCGAAAGCCTCCGTGAGCTGCTGGATCGCCGCCTTCGCGTCCGTGTACAGCAGCGATGGAAAGATGCTCGGACGCCCGCCGTCCGGATCTGTCATGCCGATCACTCCCTCTGTCCGTGCGTATCGAGTGGTTACCCGTGCCCTGCCCGGCTCGCCGCGCTTCCCCTCCCTCTCCCTCTCTCCCCCTTTTCCCTCCCTTCCTCCCCTTTTTCTTCCTTTCGCCGAGTGTCCCACCCGCCACTGACAACGGCCCGGACACCGGCGTCGGACCGCCCTCCGAACGGGGGTACGCCTCCGACACGCCCCCGCCCCGCCCGCCGTGTCCCGGCCGCCCGACCCCGCGCCTGACTAGGCTCTGCGCCTGATTCCCCGGTACGGGGCGTCCCGAAGGGAGCGTGGTGGTCGTTCTGCGGGCCGAGGGGGAGGGGCCGGACCCCGCCGCCCAGAAGACCGGGCACCCGGCTCCGCGCCGCGCCGCCCGCGTCCCCGGCGTCCTCCGGACCGTCCTCGCCACCCTCCTCACGGCCGCCCTCGCCGCTCTCCTCGTCCTGGCCCGGTCGGCCCGCCCCGTCCCCTACGGCGACCACCTCACCGTTCACGCGCGCGCGGAGCACGCCACGGAACCGCGCTCCCGGGGAGGCGGAAAAGGCACCGCACTGCGCACCCGCCGGGGTGCCGTGGAGGCGTACGACCGCTCCACCGGCGACTCCCGCTGGCGCTACGCCCGGGAGGGGCGCCGCCCGCTCGCCGTGCTCCCCGCGCGCGGGGAGGCGATCACGCTCTGGGACGACGGGCTCGTCACCGACACCGACGGCCGTTCCGTGCGCTGGCACCGCGCCCTGCCGGCCACCGAGGGCTGGCTGCCGGCCCAGGGCGGCAGCGGAGTACTGCGCCCCCTGGAGCGCGGCATCCTCGCCGTCGTCACCCCGAGCCGCGTCGCCGCGTACCGCACCGCCGACGGCGACCTGCGCTGGGCGGTGCCCGCGCGTCAGGGTTGCGCCTTCGAGCCCGCACGTGCCGTACGTCACGGCGCGACGCTTCTTCTCGCCCAGCCGTGCGCGGCGACGGAGCCGGGTACCGCGGCGGAACCGGCCTGGACCGGCCAAGTCGTCGCCGTCGACGACCTCGGGCGGATCACCCCGGGCCGCAGGCCGCTCGGCGACGGACCCACGCGGGCCGGAAAAGTGGTTGCACGGCCCCGTTAGACTTGGCCCATGGCCATTCTCCTCGCGCATTAGACGGCGGGAACGCCCTCAGCCGCCCATCCCGCCTTCCAATCCGCCCTGGAGTCTGACCTTGATCTCCGCCTCCGGTATCGAGCTGCGCGCCGGTGCCCGCGTCCTCATCGAGTCCGCCACCTTCCGAGTCGCCAAGGGCGACCGCATCGGTCTGGTCGGTCGCAACGGCGCCGGCAAGACCACCCTCACCAAGGTTCTCGCCGGTGAGGGACAGCCCGCGGGCGGCACCGTGACCCGCTCCGGCGAGGTCGGCTACCTCCCGCAGGACCCGCGCACCGGCGACCTCGACGTCCTGGCCCGCGACCGCGTCCTGTCCGCGCGCGGCCTGGACACCCTGATCCGCAAGATGCGGGAGAACGAACAGCGCATCGCCAACGGCGCCGGTGCCACCCGCGAGAAGGCCATGCGGCAGTACGAGCGCCAGGAGACGGAGTTCCTCACCAAGGGCGGATACTCCGCCGAGGCCGAGGCCGCCACCATCGCCGCCGCGCTCAACCTGCCCGACCGGGTGCTCGGCCAGCCCCTGCACACGCTCTCCGGCGGTCAGCGCCGCCGTATCGAGCTGGCCCGGATCCTCTTCTCGGACGCGGACACCCTGCTGCTCGACGAGCCGACGAACCACCTCGACGCCGACTCGATCGTCTGGCTGCGCGACTACCTGAAGACCTACCGCGGCGGCTTCATCGTGATCTCCCACGACGTCGACCTCGTCGAGACGGTCGTCAACAAGGTGTTCTACCTGGACGCCAACCGCGCCCATATCGACGTCTACAACATGGGCTGGAAGCTCTACCAGCAGCAGCGCGAGGCCGACGAGAAGCGCCGTAAGCGCGAGCGGCAGAACGCCGAGAAGAAGGCCGCCGCCCTGCACACGCAGGCCGACAAGATGCGCGCCAAGGCCACCAAGACGGTCGCCGCGCAGAACATGGCCAAGCGGGCCGACCGGCTGCTCGCCGGGCTGGAGGCGGTGCGCGCCTCCGACAAGGTCGCCAAGCTGCGCTTCCCCGAGCCGGCGCCCTGCGGCAAGACCCCGCTCACCGCCGAGGGCCTGTCGAAGTCGTACGGCTCCCTGGAGATCTTCACCGACGTCGACCTGGCCATCGACAAGGGCTCCCGGGTCGTCATCCTCGGCCTCAACGGCGCCGGCAAGACGACCCTGCTCCGGCTCCTCGGCGGTGTCGAGAAGCCCGACACCGGCGCGGTCGTCGAGGGCCACGGCCTCAAGCTCGGCTACTACGCGCAGGAGCACGAGACGCTCGACCCCGGGCGCACGGTGCTGGAGAACATGCGCTCCGCCGCCCCCGACCTGGACCTCGTCGAGGTCCGCAAGACGCTCGGCTCGTTCCTGTTCTCCGGTGACGACGTCGACAAGCCCGCCGGTGTCCTGTCCGGCGGTGAGAAGACCCGGCTGGCGCTGGCCACCCTGGTGGTCTCCTCCGCCAACGTGCTCCTCCTCGACGAACCGACGAACAACCTCGACCCCGCCAGCCGCGAGGAGATCCTCGGCGCCCTGCGCACCTACAAGGGCGCGGTCGTCCTCGTCACCCACGACGAGGGCGCCGTCGAGGCGCTCCAGCCCGAGCGGATCATCCTGCTGCCCGACGGCGTCGAGGACCTGTGGGGCGCCGACTACGCGGACCTCGTGGCCCTCGCCTGACCGCCGGCGCCGCGTGATCGAAAGCGTGATCCACGGCCTATGGATCATTCGGCCCATCGGTGATCCATCATCTGGGTGAGATCTCCTCGTACCCCGGTGTGTCCTCCACCGCATGACCGGCCGAGTCCCTCGTCGACAGGGGCTCGGCCGTCGCGCGTCCCTGACCAGGCCGTTCATGGAGAAAACCGTTCGGTCTTACGGACGGCCCGGTGCGGAATCGGGGATTCCGTATGTGGGGATGCGCTCCTGTCGTCAAAACCGTGTCTCACGGACCTTGCCGAATGGGTGGCCATGAAAGCCCGGAGGGGTGATCATGAGGAGTCCAGAGCGCACTTCCCATGAGGAGGCACGGGTGGCCGAGACTCTGAAGAAGGGCAGCCGGGTGACCGGCGCCGCGCGCGACAAGCTCGCGGCAGACCTGAAGAAGAAGTACGACTCCGGTGCGAGCATCCGGGCACTGGCCGAGGAGACCGGCCGCTCGTATGGGTTCGTGCACCGGATGCTCAGCGAGTCGGGCGTCACGCTTCGTGGGCGTGGCGGAGCGACCCGGGGCAAGAAGGCCGCTTCTGCCTGATTTCGGGCAGTCCATCGGCTTCTACGGTGGCCACCCGGTCGGTCGGCTGACCTACCGGGTGGTTACTGTGCAGTCACTTAACCGTGCTGTCGTACAGCACGGAAGATGACCGCACTCATCGGAGGCGCCCCATGGCTTCGCCCGAACAGGACCTCGGTCCCGTACTCGACAAGGACGGCGTACGGCTCACCGTCGACGACGCGATCGCCACGGTGACGCTGGCCAATCCGGACAAGCGCAACGCCCAGAACCCCGCTCTGTGGCGGGCGTTGGCGCAGGCCGGAAGGGAGCTGCCGGGCTCCGTCCGGGTCGTCGTACTGCGGGCCGAGGGCAAGTCCTTCTCGGCCGGGCTCGACCGGCAGGCGTTCACGCCCGAGGGCTTCGACGGCGAACCGTCCTTCATCGACCTCGCGCGCAGCGACGACCCCACGCTGGACGGGACCATCGCCGAGTACCAGGAGGGTTTCACCTGGTGGCGCCGGAGCGACCTCGTCTCCATCGCGGCCGTGCAGGGGCATGCCATCGGAGCCGGTTTCCAGCTCGCGCTCGCCTGTGACCTGCGGGTGGTCGCGGACGACGTCCAGTTCGCCATGCGCGAGACCAGCCTCGGCCTGGTGCCCGACCTGACGGGCACCAACCCGCTGGTCTCTCTCGTCGGCTACGCCCGCGCCCTGGAGATCTGCGCGACCGGGCGGTACGTCACGGCCGAGGAGGCCGTCAGCACCGGCCTCGCCAACATCGCCGTGCCGGGCGACCAACTCGACGACGCCGTACGGGACTTGGCCGCGGCGATCCTGGCCGCCCCGCGCGACGCCGTGATCGAGACCAAGGCCCTGCTGCGCGGCGCCCAGGAGCGCACCTACGACGACCAGCGCGCCGCCGAGCGCGCGGCGCAGGCGCGCCGGCTGCGGGACCTGGCCGGCGTCGGCGAGTAGGACCCGCCGGGCGCGGCGCTCACTCGACGGCCGTCACCAGCACCGCCACCGTCGGCCGGTCCCGTAGCGCCTCGCCCGCCGTCGCCCGGACCTCCCGGGCCACCTCCACGGCCCGGTGGTCCGCGCGTACCGCGAGTTCCACGCGCACATGGCGGCGGGTGAGGGCGGCGTCCTCCCGCCGCTCCTCGATGTGCACCGGCCGGCCGAGCCCGCCCAGCGTGCCGGTCAGCCGGGTCACGCCCGGGACGGTCAGCACCGCCGCGGCCACCCGGGACTCGTCGTCGTCGCCGGGCCGCGGCAGGGCGCTCTCCGGGTCCGGTCCCTCGGACGGCCGTACGGGGGCCGCGGATTCCGCGGTGTCGTCGAGAAGGCTCTCCACCCGCAGATCCACCTCCGTGACCGTCAGGCCCAGCCGGCGTGTCGCGGCCGCGGCCAGGGCCGCCCGCAGCCGGGCCGCCGCGTCCGGCAGCGGCTCCTCCGCCCCGGCCGCGAACTCCGCCGTCACCCGCAAGGGCCCCGGTGTCATCGCCCCCGGGGGAGCCGGTACGGCGGGTTCCTGGGCCTCCTCCGGGCCCGCCGCCGCCTCGATCCGCAGCGCCCCCAGCCGTACGCCGGGTACGTCCGCCGCCTCCTTCCGCAGCACTGTCCATGCCGCCGCTTCCGCGATCCACGCGCCGTCACCCGGCCCGCCCAGGGGCAGAAGCCTGCCCAGCCGCAGCTGTAGCCGTACCGCTCGGGTCAATCCGTCCGCCGTCATTCCTCCAGCGTGCCGCATCCCTGGCGCGTGATCGCGCAACGGCACTTACGGTGGATGAAGGACGACGACCGAAAGGGACGTACGGCGATGACCGACATGACGGAACGGAACCGGAGCCAGAACCCGGACGGCGACCAGGACTCGCCCCAACTGCGCAAGCCCGCCCGACGCGGGGGAGGCGACCCCGGCAACCGGGGGCGCACCACCATCGCCGACGGCGTGGTGGAGAAGATCGCCGGGCTCGCCGCCCGGGACGTGCTCGGTGTGCACGCCATGGGCAGCGGCCTCTCACGGACCTTCGGAGCGGTGCGGGACCGGGTGCCCGGTGGCTCGAAATCGGCGACCAGGGGAGTGAAGGCCGAGGTCGGCGAGGTACAGACCGCGATCGACCTGGAGATCGTCGTCGACTACGGCGTGTCGATCGCCGACGTGGCCCGCGCCGTGCGGGAGAACGTCGTCGCGGCCGTCGAGCGGATGACCGGTCTCGAAGTGGTCGAGGTCAACATCGCGGTGAGCGATGTGAAGCTGCCCGACGAGGAGGACGACGAGCCGGAACAGCCCCGGATCCAGTGAGCGGACGACCAGTGAGCACACGACAGTCGAGCGGACTACCTGAGAGCGGACTGAGGAGCGCACCATGAGCGGGGCCTTGATCGGCATGATCGCCGGAATGGCACTGGGCTTCGCCGGATACTTCGGCGGCTTCGGCGCCTTCGTGCTGGTGGCCGCCCTCGGCGCCATCGGCTTCATCGTCGGCAGGTTCGCGGAGGGCGATCTCGACCTCGGCGACTTCTTCCGCACCCGAGACGACCGGCGGCGGTGACCTCGGTGGCCGGCGCGGCCGGAACCCTGGACGAGCCCCGCGGCCGGCCCGCGGTCATCGCGCCCGGCGAGCGCGGCGCGACCCGGATCGCCGACCGCGTCGTCGCCAAGATCGCCGCGCAGGCGGCCCGCGAGGCCCTCGGACCGCTTCCGCCCGAGGCGGCGCCGCCACACGTCACCGTCGCGGTCCACCACGACACCGCCCGGGTCCGGGTCCATCTCGAACTCGGCTATCCGTGCGACATCGGATCGCACTGCACCCAGGTGCGTCGACAAGTCGTCGAGCGGGTACGCGCGTTGGTGGCGATGGAGGTGCCGGAGGTCGCCGTGCAGGTCGAGCGGCTGCATCCGGCGCGTACCCACGGCGTGGCCCAGGGGAGGACGCGATGAGCGAGTACCACGGCTCCGAGAGCACCACCCGACGACTGCCGGTCCTGTACCGGGTGGAGCCGGACAGCGGCACGGAGTACGCCCCCGGCCGGTCCGGCGCCGCGGAGGACTCCGCACCACAGTCCCCCGCCCAGGGCGAGGAGGGCACGAACGGCCGCTTCTGGTCGGCGCGCCGCGTCCCCGCGGCCGTCGTCGCCACGCTGCTGCTCGTCGGCGCGGGCACCCTGCTCTACGACGTGGCCGCCGTCCGCGCCCACCGGTCCGCCCTGAGCTGGCGGCGCTCACTGGCCCGGCAGCTGGCCGAGCGGCCCCTCGACGACACCTGGGTGCTGGTCGGCGCCGGGATCGCCGCCGCCCTCGGCCTCTGGCTGCTGCTGCTCGCGCTCACCCCCGGCCTGCGGGCCGTGCTGCCGATGCGGCGCACCCACTCCGACGTCCGGGCGGGACTGCACCGCGCCGCCGCCGCGCTCACGCTGCGCGACCGGGCCATGGAGGTCGCGGGCGTGGGGTCCGTGCGGGTACGGGTGGGACGGCGCCGGGCCGAGGTCCGCGCGCTCGTGCACTTCCGCGAACTCGACGACGTGCGCGCCGACTTGGACGCCACACTGACCGACGCGATCCACCGCCTCGGACTGACCCGGCCGCCCGGACTCTCGGTACGGGTCGCCCGGCCCGGACGGAAGGGATGAACGCCGTGCTCAGGACCGTCAACCGACTGCTGACCGGGCTCGTCGGGCTCGCCCTCCTCCTCCTCGGCGGGTCCGTGCTGGCCATCGGGCTCGGCGCGAAGCCCCCCTCCTGGTGGATCCACGACGGACGCCACGACGTGCTGCTCAGCGACGCCCAGCGGACCCGGTGGCGGGACGCGGGCTGGTGGTGGCCGGCGGTCATCGCCGTGCTCGCGGTCCTGGTGCTGCTCGCCCTGTGGTGGCTGATCGCGAACCTGCGCCGGCGCCGCCTCGCCGAGGTGCTGGTCCGCACCGGTGAGGGCGACGGCGCGCTGCTGCGGGGCCGCGCCCTGGAGAGCGTGTTCGTCGCCGACGCGAGCGAGCTGGAGGGCGTCTCCGACGCCCACGTACGCCTCACCGGCAACCGCACGGCCCCCCGGGCCCGGGTCCGCCTCCGGCTGGAACCGCATGTGGACCCCGAGGACGCGCTGCACCACCTGACCACCCGCGCCCTCGCCCACGCCCGCGACTCGGCCGGCCTCGCCGAACTCCCCACGGAGGTACGGCTCACCGGCGTCAAGCACCGTGCGCGGCGCGTGAGTTGACCGCCGCCAACAGTCGTACGGAGGAGACGAGTTGAGCGCCGTCAACAACCGTACGGGTTGGGCGAGTTGACGGCCGTCAAGGGCCGTACGTGGTAGGCGGGTCGGGCGAGGGCGAGTGGCCTACGGGCAGCCTGGGTCGATGGCGTCGGGGCGGGCCGGTGCTCCGCCCGCCGCCAAGTCCGCCGGGCGCAAGGCGCGTTGGGGTGGCCCGGCTCAGAAGCCGTGCCGCATTCCGCCGTCCACCGGAAGCATGATCCCCGTCAGGTAGGACGCGGCCGGCGACAGCAGGAACGCGGCCGTACGGCCGAACTCCTCCGGCGTCCCGTAGCGGCGCAGCGGGATGCGGGACTCGTTGGCCCTGCGGGTGGCCGCCGGGTCCGCGGAGAGGCCGTCCAGCTCGCGCACCCGGTCGGTGTCGATACGGGACGGCAGCAGACCGAGGACACGGATGCCGCGCGGGCCCAGCTCGTCCGCGAGGGACTTGGCGAAGCCGGCCAGACCGGGCCGCAGACCGTTCGAGATCGTCAGTCCGGCGATCGGCTCGTACACCGAACCCGACAGCACGAACCCGATCACCCCGCCCTCCGTCAGCTCCCCGGCCGCCGCGCGGGCGAGCCGCACCGCCCCCAGGAACACCGACCGGAACGCCGCCTCCCACTGTTCGTCGGTGTTGTCGGCGACGAACCCGGGGGCCGGCCCGCCCACGCTCACGAGGACGCCGTCGAAGCGCCCGAACCCCTCGCGCGCCGCCGCGATCAGCCGCGCGGGCGCCTCCGGATCGGCGTTGTCGACCGCCAACCCAACCGCGTTCCGGCCCAGTTCGGCCGCCGCGTCGGCGACCCGCTGCTCGTCGCGGCCCGTCACGACCACCTTCGCCCCGTCGGCCACCAGCTCGCGGGCGGTCGCGTTGCCGAGCCCGCGGGTGGCGCCGGTGACGACGTACACCCGGTCCTTCAGTCCAAGATCCATGGTCCCTATCCTGCCGTGTCGTCCCCGAACAGGACGAGCGCGGTGTTGACGAGCCCGATGTGGCTGAACGCCTGCGGGAAGTTGCCCAACTGGCGGCCGGCCAGCGGGTCGTACTCCTCCGCCAGCAGCCCCACGTCGTTGACCAGCTTGAGCAGCCGCTCGAACAGCTCCCGCGCCTCCCGTGTACGGCCCGTCATGTGCAGCGCGTCCGCGAGCCAGAACGAGCACGCGAGGAAGGCGCCCTCACCGCCCGGGAGGCCGTCCACGGGGGTGTCGGCGGTGTCGTAGCGGCGTACGAAACCGTCCTGGCCGAGCGCCTCGCGGACCGCGTCGACCGTGCCCACCACCCGCGGGTCGTCGGCCGGCAGGAAGCCGCAGCGGGGGATGAGCAGCAGCGCGGCGTCCAGTTCCCGCGAGCCGTAGGACTGGGTGAAGGTGTTGCGCTGCGGGTCGTAGCCCCTCTCGCACACGTCCCGGTGCACCTCGTTCCGCAGCGCCCGCCAGCCCGCGAGGTCCCCGGCCAGCTCCGGGTACTCCTCCAGGGTGCGCACGGCCCGGTCGGCGGCCACCCACACCATGACCTTGGAGTGCACGAAGTGCCGGCGCCCGCCGCGCACCTCCCACAGTCCCTCGTCCGGCAGCCGCCAGTGCGCGCGCAGCCACTCCAGCAGCTTTCCCTGCAACGACCACATGTGCGGCTTGGGGGAGAGGCCCGCCCGGCGGGCCAGCCAGAGGGCGTCCATCACCTCGCCGTACACGTCCAGTTGGAGCTGCTTCACGGCGCCGTTGCCGATGCGTACGGGGGCGGAGCCGGCGAAGCCGGAGAGCCAGGGCAGTTCGAACTCCGGCAGCCGGCGCTCGCCCGCCACGCCGTACATGATCTGCAGGTCCGCCGGAGCGCCCGCGACCGCGCGCAGCAGCCAGTCACGCCAGGCCGCGGCCTCCTTGTGGTAGCCGACGGAGACCAGTGCGCTCAGGGTCAGCGTGGCGTCGCGCAGCCAGCAGTAGCGGTAGTCCCAGTTGCGTACGCCGCCGATCTCCTCGGGCAGGGAGGTGGTGGGCGCGGCGACGATGCCGCCGGTGGGCGCGTAGGTGAGGGCCTTGAGGGTGATCAGGGAGCGCAGCACGGCCTCCCGGTGCGGGCCGTCGTAGCGGCAGCGGGCCGACCACGCCTGCCAGTCCGCGACGCTGTCGCGCAGTGTCCCGTAGGGGTCGACGAGCCGGGGGCGCGGTTCGTGGGAGGGGTGCCAGGTGAGGACGAAGGCGACCTTCTCGCCCGCCTTGACGGTGAACTCCGAGTGGGTGCCGAAGTCCTCGCCCCAGGTGTGCACGGAGGGCTCACTGCGCAGCCACACCGAGTCCGGGCCCGCGATCGCCACCCGGTGGCCATGCGCCTTGCGCATCCACGGCATGACCGAGCCGTAGTCGAAGCGCAGGCGGAGCGTGCTGCGCACGGTGACGCTGCCGTGGAGGCCCTTCACGATGCGTACGACCTCGGGGGCCCGCTCGCGCTGCGGCATCAGGTCGGTGACGCGTACCGCGCCCTCGTCGGTCTCCCACTCGGTGTCCAGGACCAGGGTGCCGGGGCGGTAGGCGCGGCGGGTGCAGCGGTCGGCGTCGAGGGGGGCGATGCGCCAGTTGCCGTTCTCCTGGTCGCCCAGCAGCCGGGCGAAGCAGGCGCCGGAGTCGAAGCGGGGCAGGCACAGCCAGTCGACGGAGCCGTCCATGCCGACCAGGGCCGCGGTCTGCTCGTCGCCGATGAGGGCGTAGTCCTCGATGCGGGGGTGCACGCAGTGCGGCTTCCCGGCGGGCCGACGGGGCAATCAGGTGGTGCGCCCGGGCGGGTGAAGGGAGCTGGTGCCGCGGCAGGCAACGGTTGCCCGTGAAGGAGCGGCGTCAGGTGCGTGCTCTCGGTGGGCCGGCCGGAAGTCCTCGTACTGGACGTACACGGGCTTTCGGCCGGTGCGGCGAGTGGGGGCACCTCCCACGCCCTCAAGGCAGTGGGGGAGCGTGCATGGCGTCGCGACGGGGCGAATGTTGCCTGTTGCGGCACTAGCCGGGCGCGTCAGCTAGACGTTCGCGGGTGCCGTCTCCGCGGTCTCGGCCGTCCGCGCGTCCTCGGCCGCCGCCTCCCGGCGGTCGCGCGCCTCGCGGCGGGCCAGTACCACGTAGCCGAACGGGACGGCCGCGGCGAACAGCCACCACTGGATCATGTACGCGTAGTTCAGCGGGGCGTCCTCGCTGCCGGGGTCGGAGATCTGTGCCGGGGAGCCGCCCTTGGGGTCCGGTGCCGTCTGCTCGACATAGCCGCCGAGCACCTGGACCCCCAGCCGGCGGGCCTGCTCCTCGCTGTTGATCAGCATGACCTGCCGGTCGGGCAGCCCCTTGATGTCCTTGATGCCGCTCGCCGCGGTCGTCTCGTCGGCCATCAGCCGCCCGGTGACGGTGGTCCGCCCGGCGGGCGGCGCGGGGATCTTCGGGAACGCCGTCTGCACGCCGGTCGCCGGGATCCAGCCCCGGTTGACCAGGACGACCTTGCCGTCCGTCAGGACGAACGGGGTGAGGACGTGGAAGCCGACCTCGTCGTCCGCGTTGACCCGGCGCCGGACGACGACCTCCTCGGAGGTCTCGAAGGTGCCGGTCGCGGTGACCGTGCGGTACTTCTCGGTGCGGGTCACGGAGTGCCCGGGGGCGCTCAGCCGCTCCACCGGCACGGGCTTCGCGTGCAGCGCGTCGGAGACGAGCTGGTTGCGCGCGCTGCGCATCTCGTAGCGGTGCATCTGCCAGATGCCCAGCCTGATCATCGTCGGGATCAGGAGGAGGGTGATGAGCGCGAGGATCACCCACTGCCGGGACATGAGGAAGCGGTACACCCCATTGACGGTACAACTCGGTCGCGGGGTGTTCTCAGCGGGGTCCGCTCGGGGAGTCCGGTGGAGAGGGTCCCGCGGACGCCTGTGGAGCGGCGCCACCGGGGGACGGAGATCGCTTCCGTCGGGCTGTCGGGTACATGCAGAGGCAACCTCCGTTTCGCCCACTACGCCGACCAGGTGCAACCCCTCCCCGGCCGGCGCCGTCGGCTTGCGGGCGCCTGCCCCGCCGCCGAGCATGCGGCTTATGACACGATGTGAAGTATGCGGCAATGACTACGAGCTGGCGTTCACCGTCGAAACCCGGGACGGGGCACGTCACGTCTTCGACTCGTTCGCCTGCGCGATCCACCGCATGGCCCCCATCTGCGAACACTGCCGGGTGCAGATCATCGGCCAGGGCGCCGAGGTGGACGGCCACTGGTACTGCGGCGCGCACTGTGCCCGCGCGGAGGGCAAGTCCGGCATCGTGGCCAAGGTCGGTTCCGCCCTCTAGACGACCGGACGACGTACCGCCCCGCCCGGCCCGGTGCCCGGTCGGTGGGCCGTCGGCGCGAACGGGCGCGCGGGCGCGGGGGGAGCCGCGCCCCCGTCACCCCTCCGTGCGGCCGTCCGCCGGGGCGACGTCGCGCAGCAGTTGCCCGAACGCGGCCTCGTCGACCACCGGCGTCCCGAACTGGCGCGCCTTGACCACCTTCGACGTGAGCGAGTCCGGATCGTTCGTGACGAGCAGACTGGTCAGCCGGGACAGGCTCGTCGCGACGTGCAGCCCCGCCTCCACGGCCCGGTCCTCCAGGAGTTCCCGCTCGACGGAGGTGTCACCCGAGAAGGCGATCCGCATGCCCTGTCGCAGCGGCTTGCCGTCCTCGAACCGGCCCGGGTTGGGATACGGACACGCCGGCCTCCTGCGCGCGGGGCGCCAACCGCTCGGCCGGTAGCCGCCGTAGCCCCCGCCCTGCCGGCCGATGAGGGGCGCGGCCCGGTCCGCCCACTCGGTCAGCGGCAGACACTCGTTCAACGGCAGCCGTACGCCCCCCTGGGCCGCCGCCCGCAGACTGGGCCGGAACGCCTCGGCGAGCACCCGCGCGTCGTCCAGCGCGTGGTGCGCGCGCTGCTGGACGACCCCGAAGTGCGCGGCCAGCGACTCCAGTTTGTGGTTGGGCAGCGGCAGACCCAGCTCCTTGGAGAGCGCGATGGTGCACAGCCGCTGACGGACCGGAGGCTCGATTCGCACGCGCGCGTACTCCCGCGCGATCATCTGCCAGTCGAACACCGCGTTGTGCGCGACGAGCACCCGGCCCTCCAGCCGCGTCGCGAACTCCTCGGCGATGTCGTGGAAGAGGGGCGCGCCCTCCAGCAGATCGCTCGTCAGGCCGTGGATCCACACCGGGCCGGGATCGCGCTCCGGGTTGACCATCGAGTACCAGTGGTCCTCGACCTCGCCCCGCTCGTCCAGCCGGTAGACGGCCGCGGAGATGATGCGGTCGTCCCGGGCCAGGCCAGTGGTCTCCACGTCAACGACCGCGTATCCCTTCGGATACGCGGCCGGCCACGGGGTGGCGGCGGACGCTGCGGTCGTGAGGTCTTCGAGCATGGTCACTGAGGATACGGGCCGCCACCGACAGCCCTGTCCCACAGGGGCCTTGTCCCGGCCGCCCGTTCGGGCCCGCCGAACGCACGCGCGCGTGGCTATGGACCTTTCGCCCGCCGGGTGCCACCGTGCTGCCCGCCTGACGGATGACGGCCTACGAAGGGCGGTACCGCGTATGGCACGCGTACGGTACGGCGCACGGACCGAGGCGGAGATCGCCGCCGCACGCACCGCGAGCACCCGGCTCCCCGACATCTGGTCCACCGGTGTGGTGGCCCTCTGGGAGAGCGATCCGGACGCGGTCGCGGCCGTGCTTCCCCCGCCCCTCGAACCCACCGGCCGGCCCCTGGTCCGGGCGAACATCAGCAGGGTCGACCTGGCCGGACGCCCGCTGGGCGCGGGCTCGTTCGCGGTCGCCGCCGCCCACGGGGGCGTCGAGGGCTGGTACCCGCTCGTCATGCCGATGACCCTCGAAAGGGCCCTCACCGGAGGCCGTGAGGTCTTCGGCGAGCCCAAGAAACTCGGCGAGGTGACCGTGGAGCGCGACGGCCTCCTGGTCCGCGCGTCGCTCGCCCGGCACGGCATCGTCTTCGTCGAGGTGCGCGGCGCGGTGAGCGGGGACCTGCCGCTGCCGGAGCCGGCCCGCAGAACCGACTTCTACTTCAAGTTCCTTCCCGCGGTGGACGGTTCGGGTCTCGACGGCGATCCGCTGCTCGTGCACTGTCTGCGCGAGGAGAGGACGCGCCGGCTGGAGCGCGTCACCGGCGACGTCGTCCTGCGCGAGTCGGTGTACGACCCGGTCGCCGACCTCCCCGTCCGCCGACTCGTCGGCATCACCGTCGGCGAGAGGACCAGCACCCAGACCGGCCGGGTCGTCGAACGGGCCGACACGAAGGCCCTGTTGCCGTACATCCACCAGCGCTACGACGACCCGCGCCAGATCCTCGACGCCCCGCCCGAAGGGAGCCCGTGATGGAACTGACGGCCGGACAGGTGGCCGTGGTCACCGGGGCGGCGAGCGGGATCGGCCTGGCGATGGCGCGACGGTTCGCCGCCGAAGGGCTACGGGTGGTCCTCGCCGACGTCGAGGAGGGCGCCCTGGAGAAGGCCGCCGCCCACCTGCGCGCGGAGGGCGCCGACGTGCACGCGCGCGTGGTCGACGTCGCCGTACGCCAACAGGTTCTGGATCTGGCCGAGTCGGCGTACGACACGTACGGCGCCGTGCACGTCCTGTGCAACAACGCCGGGGTCGGCTCGGGCGCCGAGGGCCGGATGTGGGAGCACGAACCGAACGACTGGGAGTGGGCCTTCGCCGTCAACGTGTGGGGCGTCTTCCACGGCATCCAGGCGTTCCTGCCCCGCATGCTCGCCGCCGGTGAGCCCGGACACGTCGTCAACACGTCCTCCGGGGACGGCGGGATCGCCCCGCTGCCCACCGCCTCCGTGTACGCGGTCACCAAGGCGGCAGTCGTCACGATGACCGAGTCCCTGTACGCGCATCTGCGCGCCGAGCACGCGCGCGTGGGCGCTTCGGTGCTCTTCCCGGGACCGCACATGCTGCGCACCGGCCTGTGGGAGTCGCACCGCAACCGGCCCGGCCGGTACGCCAAGGAGCGGCCCCGGAAGACCCCGTACCGCAGCCTCGGCCAGTGGGAGGCCGCGATGAAGGAGGCCGGCCGGGAGGTCGAGTTCACGCCCGTGGAGGAGGTGGCCGGCCTCGTCGTGGACGGTGTCCGCGCGGACCGCTTCTGGCTGCTGCCGGGCAGCGAGCGCAGCGACGCCCAGATCCGCGCCCGGGCCGCCTCGATGCTCGACCGGGCGAACCCGTCGTATCTCGAAAGCTTCATCCTGGACTAGGAGGTCGACGTGCCCGACCAGGAGCCGTACCTGATCATCTCCTCCGACTGCCATGCCGGGCTGCCCACCGAGGAGTACCGGCCCTATCTGGACGCCCGGTTCCACCGGGACTTCGACGAGTTCCTCGACGGGCGCGAGCGGCGCCGTGCGGAGATGACACGGCTGGGGATCCGCAACGAGGCGTTCGCGGCGAAGTGGTTCCAGGACAACGAGGAAGGGCTGCGCGGGGGTTGGGACGCGGCGCAGCGCGTCAAGGAACTCGACGGGGACGGGGTCGCCGCCGAGGTGGTCTTCCCGGACGCCGACGCCGTGGACAGCCGGACCGCCGCCCCCTTCGGCGTGGGACTCGGCCTCTCCGGCGACCACGACCCGGAGTTGGGGATGGCGGGCGCGCAGGCGCACAACCGCTGGCTGGCGGAGTTCGTCTCCGCACATCCCGAACGGCACTGCGGAGTCGCCCTGTTGCCCGTCACCGCCCCCACCGAGCGGGTCGTGCGCGAGGTGTTCCGAGCCAGGGAGTCCGGACTCGGCGCCCTGATGATCCCGGCCATGTGGGTCGACAAGGAGCCCTACCACGACCGGCGTTACGACCGTGTGTGGGCAGCGGCGGCCGAGTGCGGGATGCCCGTGCTGACCCACTCCGGGGCGGCACCCCGCCAGGAATACGGGGACCACCTGGGCATCTACGTCAGCGAGGTGACCTGGTGGCCCGCCCGGCCGCTCTGGTTCCTCCTGTGGTCCGGCGTCTTCGAACGCCACCCGGGGCTCACGTTCGGTGTGGCGGAGTCCGGTTGCTGGTGGCTGCCGAACCTGCTGTGGTTCATGGACCGCCTCTACCTGGGCGCCCACGGCGGCAAGAAGCTCTCGCCCTTCGCGGAGCTGACCCGGCCGCCCCACGAGTATCTCGACCGGCAGGTGTTCGTCTGCGCCACCAACACCAAGCGCCGCGAACTGGCCCAGCGGTACGAGATCGGCGTCGACAACATCCTCTGGGGCAGCGACTTCCCGCACCCCGAGGGCACCTGGCCCGACACGCGCGCGTGGCTGCGGCGCACCTTCCACGACATCCCGGTGACCGAGACCCGGCGCATGCTCGGCCTCTCGGCGGCGGCGGCCTTCGGCTTCGACCTCGGTCGACTCGCCCCGCTGGCCCGCCGTATCGGCCCGACCCCGGCCCAACTCGGCCAGCCCGAGGACCAGTCGGCGGTCGAGGCGTCCTGGGCGCGCTCGCGCGCGGTGGGCCGGCACTGGCTGACCGACCACGACTTCCCCGTCCTGGGGGCGACCTCATGAGCGACGACCGGTACACCGTGATCTCGGCGGACTGCCACGCCGGAGCCGATCTCCTGGACTACCGGCCCTACTTGGAGAAGCGGTACCACGACGACTTCGACGCCTGGGCGGCCACCTACGTCAACCCGTACGAGGACCTGCTCGCCGACACCGCCGACCGGAACTGGAACTCCGAACGCCGGCTCGCCGAGCTGGAGGCGGACGGAATCGTCGCCGAGGTCGTCTTCCCCAACACCATCCCCCCGTTCTTCCCGTCCAGTTCGCTGATGGCACCCCCGCCCACGGGCGAGGAGTTCACGCTGCGCTGGGCCGGTCTGCGCGCCCACAACCGCTGGCTGGCGGAGTTCTGCCAGGCCGCGCCGGGCCGGCGGGCGGGCGTCTTCCAGATCCTCCTGGGTGACGTCGAGGAGGCGGCGCGCGAGGTCCGCCGCGCGGCCGGAGCGGGGCTGAAGGGCGGCCTGATGCTGCCCGGCACCCCGCCGGGCTCGGGGCTGCCGGAGCTGTACTCGTCGGCGTACGACCCGCTGTGGGCCGTCTGCGCCGAACTGGACGTCCCGGTCAACCACCACGCCGGGTCGGCCTCGCCGCCGCTCGGTGACGAACCGGCGGCCCGCGCGGTGTTCATGGTGGAGACGACCTGGTTCTCGCACCGCGCCCTGTGGCACCTGATCTTCGGCGGCGCCTTCCGCCGCCACCCCGGCCTCAGACTCGTCCTGACCGAGCAGGGCTCCGGCTGGATCCCCGGAGTGCTCGACATGCTGGACTACTACCACGGCCGGCTGGTCACGGCGGCGGAACGGGCGGCCACCGCCGAGTCCAGGTTCGGCGCGGGCCTGGCCGCCGGGATGGGGGAGGGGCCGTCGCGGGTCTGGCGCGAACACTGCTTCGTCGGCGCCAGCTTCATGCGCCCGCACGAGGTGCCGCTGCGCGCCCGGATCGGCGTGGACAAGATCATGTGGGGCAGCGACTATCCGCACGACGAGGGGACCTACCCGTACTCCCGGGAGGGGCTGCGGTTCGCGTACGCGGGCGTACCGCGCGAAGAGGTCGCCGCGATGCTCGGCCGCAACGCGGCCCGGGTCTACGGTTTCGACCTCGGCCTCCTGGACCCGATCGCGGCGAAGGCGGGGCCCACGGTGGCCGAACTCGCCGAGCCCCTCGCCGAACCCCCGGTGGACGCGACCAGTCCGGTGTTCGCCCGGGGAGCGTCGGTACGAGTGTGGTGAGCCCGCGGGTGGAATGCTCCCCCCGTGACGCGACCCACGCACTCCGAGGCGCACGAGGGCTCCCTGGGAGCCCGGCTGAACTGGCTGCGGGCGGCGGTCCTGGGCGCCAACGACGGCATCGTCTCGACCGCCGGCCTCGTCGTCGGGGTGGCCGGCGCGACGGACGACCGTTCGGCACTCCTCACGGCCGGGCTGGCCGGGCTGCTGGCCGGTTCCATGTCGATGGCGACCGGGGAGTACGTCTCCGTCTCCACCCAGCGCGACTCCGAGCGGGCCGCGCTGGCCGAGGAGCGGCGGGAGCTGAAGGAGCAACCGGAAGCCGAATTGGAGGAGTTGACCGAACTCCTGGAGGCGCGGGGACTGACCCGGGAGGTCGCCCTGGAGGCGGCACGACAGCTCACGGAACGGGACGCGCTGCGGGCGCACGCGCGCGTGGAGCTCGGTATCGACCCGGACGACCTCACCAACCCCTGGCACGCGGCCTGGGCGAGCTTCCTGTCGTTCACGGTGGGCGCGCTGCTGCCGCTGCTCGCGATCGTGCTGCCATCGGCCGGCCGGCGGCTCGGTGTCACCGTCCTCTCGGTCCTGGCCGCGCTGTTCCTCACCGGCTGGAGCAGCGCGCGGCTCGGGGCGGCGGGCCCGCGTCCGGCGATCCTGCGCAACGTGGCGGGCGGCGCGCTGGCCATGGGCATCACCTACGCGGCCGGAGCGCTGCTGGGGGCGGCGGGGGTGTGACCGTCGGCGTGGACCGCCGACGAGTAAGCGCGCGCCCGTTCATACTTGTCGGTAACAACGTCTAGCCGCGGCCCACGGGCCCGTCCTACGGTGCGTTCATGCCGAACCTGCCCGATGCCGTGCTGTGGTCGATACCCGCCTTCGTGCTGCTCACCGTGATCGAGGTGATCAGCGTCCGCGTCCATCCCGACGACGATGCGGCCGGATACGACGCCAGGGACGCCGCCACGAGCGTCGGCATGGGCCTCGGCAGCCTGGTCTTCGACCTCCTCTGGAAGATCCCGATCGTCGCGGTCCACACGGCGGTGTACGAGCTCACCCCGCTGCGCGTCCCCGTCCTGTGGTGGACCCTCCCGCTGATGCTGCTCGGACAGGACTTCTTCTACTACTGGTCCCACCGCGGCCACCACGTCGTCCGCGTCCTGTGGGCCTGTCACGTCGTCCACCACTCCAGCCGCAGGTTCAACCTCACCACCGCCCTGCGCCAGCCCTGGACGACCCTCACGGTCTGGCCCTTCTACGTCCCCCTCGTCGCCCTGGGCGTGCACCCGGCCGCCCTCGCCTTCTGCTCCTCGGTGAACCTCGTCTACCAGTTCTGGATCCACACCGAGCGGATCGACAAGATGCCCCGATGGTTCGAGGCCGTCCTCAACACGCCGTCCCACCACCGCGTCCACCACGCCTCCCAGGGCGGCTACCTGGACCGCAACTTCGGCGGCATCCTCATCGTCTGGGACCGGCTCTTCGGTTCCTACGTGCCGGAAACGGAGCGCCCCGTCTACGGGTTGACGAAGAACATCAACACGTTCAACCCGATCAAGGTGGCCACCCACGAGTACGTCGCCATCGCCAAGGACCTGAAGCGGGCGGGCGGTTGGCGTGAGCGCGCGGGCCGGGTCCTCGGCGGTCCCGGCTGGCAGCCCGCGCCCGCGCCGGAGCGGAGCGTCGCCTCCGAGGAGGCCGCGACCGCGTGAACCCGCGCCGCGTCCCGCTCCTCCCTCTCGCCCTCGCCCTCGCCACTGCCGTCGACCTCGTCTCGCTCGCGGTCGGCCACGGCCCCGGGCACACCGTCGCCAAACCGCTCCTGATGCCCCTCCTGGCCGCCTGCGCGGCCCGGCGCGGCGCTCCCCGGCTCCTGGTGGCCGCGCTCCTCTTCGGCTGGGGCGGCGACCTCCTCCTCCTCTCGGACAGTGACCCCGCCTTCCTCGCCGGCATGGCCTCCTTCGCGGCCGGCCACGTCTGCTACCTCGTCCTCTTCACGTCGTACGGCTCCCCGCGGCCGACCTCGCGCGCGCGTGCCGCCCTGCTCGCCCCGGGGTACGCCGTCGCCCTGATCGTCACCGTCGCGCTGCTCTGGCCCGGTCTCCCGGGGGAGCTGCGCATCCCGGTGGCCGGCTACAGCGCCCTGCTCGCGGCGACGGCCTGCGCGGCGGCCGTCCGGTCCGGTCCCGTCGCCGGGCTCGGCGGCGTGTTCTTCCTGGTCTCCGACACGCTCATCGCGACCGGGGTGGCCGGCCTGCCCCAGCCGCCCAGGCCCGACTTCTGGATCATGCTCACCTACATCGCCGCCCAGTCCCTGCTGGTCAAGGGCGTGCTGAGCACCCTCGCCGAGCGACGCGCGCCCTCGGCGGCGTACCGTGAAGTGCGCTCGACCACCCCTTGAGCACACCGCACGAGCCCACCGTACGAGCACCCCCGTACGAGCACACCAGAGACGAGAAGGACCCTCGCCATGCGCGCCACCACCATCCACGCCCCGTACGACATGCGCGTGGAGGACGTGCCCGAGCCCGTGGTCCGGGTGCCCACCGACGCCGTGGTCCGGGTGCTGCGTGCCTGCATCTGCGGCAGCGACCTGTGGGCGTACCGCGGCGACGCGGCCCGGCAGCCGGGGCAGCGGATCGGCCACGAGTTCCTCGGGACCGTCGAGGAGACCGGCTCCGAGGTGAGCGGCGTCCGGCGCGGTGACCTCGTGGTCGCGCCCTTCATGTGGTCCGACGGGGTGTGCGACTACTGCCGCGAGGGCCTCACCACCTCCTGCGAACACGGCGGCTTCTGGGGCGCCGTGGGCCACGACGGCGGCCAGGGCGAGGCCGTCCGCGTCCCGTTCGCCGACGGCACCCTCGTCCGGCTGCCCGCGGAGGCCGCCTCCGACGACCGTCTGCTGTCGGCCCTGCTGACCCTGTCGGACGTCATGGGCACCGGTCACCACGCGGCCCTCGGCGCGGGCGTCCGACCGGGTGCGACGGTCGCCGTGGTGGGCGACGGGGCGGTCGGCCTGTGCGCCGTGCTCGCCGCGAAGCGGCTCGGCGCCGAGCGCGTCATCGCGCTGGGACGCCACCAGGTCCGTACCGACATCGCACGCCGCTTCGGCGCCACCGACGTGGTCGCCGAGCGCGGCGAGGCGGCCGTCGAGGCCGTCCGCGCGCTCACCCGCGGCCAGGGCGCCCACGCCGTCGTGGAGGCGGTGGGCACCGAGCAGTCGATGCGCACCGCGGTCGGCGTCGCCCGCGACGGCGGCGCGATCGGCTTCGTCGGCGTGCCGCACGGCAGCGGCACCGGCCTCGACCTGAGCGTCCTGTTCGACCGGAACATCGCGCTGCGCGGCGGGGTCGCGCCCGTCCGCGGCTACATCCCGGAGCTGCTCCCCGACGTCCTGGACGGCACCATCGACCCGTCCCCCGTCTTCGACCTGACGGTCGGGCTGGAAGACGTGCCCGAGGGCTATCGGGCGATGGACCGGCGCACCGCCCTCAAGGTGCTGGTCACCAACGGCTGATCAATCGTTGATCAACGGTTGACGGACGGTTGATCAGGGCGGGTGGACCGGCAGCGGCAGCGCCGTCAGCAGCCCGGAGACCGCGACCACCGCCCCCAGGGCCACCACCTCGGCCCGCGCGGGGGAGCAGGCGGCCAGCGGATCCGCCGCGCGCCGCAACCGGGTCCGCGCCCACAGCGCGAGCGCGGCGACAGCGACGACGAGGAGCACCTTGGCGAGGAGGGCGCGCCCGTACGCCGTCGTCGTCAGCTGGTCCAGGACGGTGGCGGCCGGCAGCCTGCGCAGCGAACTCCACACGCCGGTGGCGGTGACCGCCGCCAGCAGCACGGCCGCCACGCGCGCGTAGAGCCCCAGCAACGCCGCCCCCGCGGCGCCGTCCCGCCACCACCGCAGGGTCCGCAGCGCGCACAGCAGTCCACCGGTCCACAGGGCCGCGCACGTCAGATGCACCAGGGTCAGTCCCGAGCCGACGAGCGGAGCGTGCTCCCCGGGGGGATGCGCGCGCAGCGCCTCGGCGACGACCACCGCGGCGAACGACCAGAGCTGCGCGAGCGGCCGGCGCCACCAGGCGCACAGGGCGGCCAAGGCGAACGCGTTGATTTCCAGCAGCACCAGCCGGCCCTCGCGGGACCGGTGGAGACCGCTCATGTCGATCCCCGTGAAACCGTGCGGCACCGCGTGGCCGATCGACACGAACGAGGCGAGCCCCAGCGCGGCGACGAACCCGGCCCCGGCCGCGTACGGGGACCAGCTGCCGGGGCGGTCCGGGGGAGCGTCGGGCACGCCACGCGCCAAGCGCCGCACCAGCAGCTCGCCCAGGGGCACACAGACCGCCCCGAACAGGACCGCCCGGAGCAGCCCGACACCGCCCGCGTGGGGCGCGGCGGCCTCCCCGGTGCCGTGCACCGCGACGGGCGGCCCGAGCAGCGGCAGCAGCCCGGCGAGCACCACCAGGACGAGCACGGTCACGGACCGGCCGGTGTGCGGGCGCGGTCCGGGCCCACCGGGATCGGCGGCCTCGACGGCCGGTCGTAGCAGGGTCACCTCAAGATCTTGACCAACCAGCACAGAACCGGGCAACCGAGACAGGGCAACGGATGGAACAGCGGCCCGGCCCCGCGCTCCCCGCCCGCCCGGCCCCGCGCTCCCCGCCCGCTCGGCCTACGCCCAGACGGCGTCGTCCGTTCCCCACGCCCCGGGCGGCCGGGCCCAGTCGACCGGCCCGCCCTCGAAGGAGACCGGCGACAGGGCGTACCGCAGCCGCCCGACCGGGCTGTCCCGCTCGGCGAGCCAGGGACCGGGATCGTCGTGGGCCGGCTCGTCGTGCGCGCGTCCCTCGCGGGTCGCCCCGTCGCCCCTCCGGCCGCTCTTCGCGCCCGTCTCGGCCCCGTACGTCAGCCAGGCGGCGGTCCGGGCCAGGGCCAGCCGTACGACCCTGCTGCCGCCCTCGTACGACCGCTCCGTCAGGGCCCGCAGCACGGCGGCCGCCACCAGATAACCGGTGCCGTGGTCGAGGGCCTGCGCGGGCAGCGCGCCCGGCCGCCGCGAAGAGCCCTCGGCCACCGCGATGCCCGTGGCGACCTGCACCAGACTGTCGAACCCGCGCCGCTCGCCCCACGGCCCGTAGGAGCCCCAGGCCGACAACTGCGCCACGACCAGGCCGGGCCGGCGCTCGGCGAGCGCCTCAGGGGAGAGCCCGAACCGGTCCAGGGCGCCCGGCCGGTACCCGGTGACCACGACGTCCGCCCGCGCGAGCAACTCCTCGAAGCGGCACCGGTCGGCCGCCCGGCCGAGGTCGAGCCGCGTCGAACGCTTGCCGAAACCGGTGTCCGCGTGCGTGTCGACCTGCTCGGGCAGACCCGGCGCGTCCACGCGCAGCACGTCGGCGCCGAGCAGCGCGAGGGTGCGGGTGGCGACCGGGCCCGCGATGACCCGGGTCAGATCGAGGACGCGCAGTCCGCCGGCGGGCCGCGCCGGATCGCCGCCGAGCGGCGCGAGCGCATCCCCGGGCGCGGTGCCGAGCCGTTCGCGCTCGACCAGCGGACGCCCGGCCACCGCGGCCCCCTGTGGATGCGCCGCCCACTCCTCGGCCGTCCGGAGCGCGACCGCGAGGCCCCCGGCGGCGTACACCGCCTCCTCCGCGTCGAGGGCGGGCAGACCGGCCAGCCGGGCTGCGACCTCCTCCGGCGCGGCACTGTCGGGCAGTCGCAGCGCGCTCAGCAGCCGTGCCCGGTGGTGCGGGTAGTTCGCGTGGGTGCGGACCCAGCCGTCCGCCGTCCGCCAGAACCGCGACAGCGGCGAGAAGGCGACCGGGGCCCGTCCGTCGATCAGCAGCTGCCGCTCGCTGACGAACGCCGTGGCGACGGCCCCGTCGTCCACCCGCACCCCGGGTACGTCGGCCGCCCCGGTCCGCCGGGCCCCCAGCTCGGCGGCGGCCAGCGCGCACGCGCCCACGCAGACCCGGGCCAACTCCCGTACGGGCAGCCGTGCTTGCAGCGCCCCCGGGCGCGCGACGACCGAGATTCGCGAGACCAGGGCGGGATCGCCGCCCAGCCCGATCCATGTCTGCGTCATGTCAGTCATGACTGCACTATGCAGTATTGATTGAATCAATGTTCAGTCGACACCGGCACGCCGGATCATGCGCCACCTGAGCGCACCGGAACACGCCGGACGGATCGGGCGACCGTCCACTCGGTCCCCCGGATCCGTCCGTCCGCCCGGTCCGCCCGGTCCGCTCTCAAGCGGCCCGCGCGTTCCTACTTGGTCACCGCCGCCAGCGCGTCCGCCGTGCCCCAGCCGTAGAAGCCGTTGCGGTTCTTCGACCCCTCGCAGACCGCGTCGACCTTGCCGTCGCCGTTGATGTCGTACGGGTCCGTGCACGGCGTGGCGTCGGCCTCGGCGTACAGCAGGGCCTTGACCAGGGCGGCCGAGGCGTGGGGATGGGTTGACTTGATCAATGCGGCCACCCCCACGACATGCGGGGTCGCCATCGACGTACCGGCCATGTACCCCCACTTGCCGCCCGGCAGCGGGCCGAGGATCAGACCGCTGGTCGCCGGGGGCGCCGGAGTCTGGTAGGCCGTGGAGTCGCCGCCGGGCGCGGCGATGTCGATGACCCCGAGGCCGTAGTTGGAGAACGAGGACTTGAGGCCCTTCGCGCCGGTCGCCGCGACCGTGACGACGCCCGGCAACTGGGTCGGTATGTCGAAGCACTCGGACGGGTCGATGACCCGGTCCGACGGTGTGCCGTCGTTCGGGGACACCGGGTCGGTGATCGAGTCGGCCGCCAGGTCGTAGCTCTCGTTGCCCGCCGCCGCGACGTTGACCGTGCCCTTGCTCTCCGCGTACCGCGAGGCCCGGGTGATGGCGTCCACGAGGGCCCGCTGGTCGGGGTCGTCCGCGCAGTTGAAGTACCAGGGGTCGGTGTAATAGCTGTTGTTGGTCACGTCGACGTGGTGCGTCGCCGCCCACATGAAGCCGCACACCACGGCCTCCGTGTAGAAGTAGCCCCCCGTGGTGGCCACCTTGATGCCGGCCACCTTCACGCCCGGCGCGACCCCGGTGACGCCGACCCCGTTCTTGGCGGCCGCGATCTCGCCCGCCACATGCGTGCCGTGCGGGCTCTCCGCCGCGCTGGGCCGCCAGGAGCCGTCGGTCGTGTCCGCCTTGCCCGTCACGCAGTTGGCGGACGCGGCGCGATCGAAGTTGGGCGCGATGTCGGGGTGGGTGTCGTCGACACCGGTGTCGATCACGGCGACGGTGACCTTGCGGCTGCCGAGCGTCTTCTCGTGCGCCTTGTCCGCCTTGATGGCGGGCAGGTCCCACTGGAGCGGCTCCAGGGGGTCCTGCCCGGCACTGGCCCGCGCGCCGGCCGCGGCCACGTCGGCGGCGCTGAGCACCTTCGGCGTACCCACGTCGGTCGTCGACTGGGCGGGCAGCGGCGCGTTGCGCGTGTTGCCCGCCGACTGCACCCCGGGCACCTTGCGGATGATCCGCGCGAAGTCGGCGTTCGACGAGTGGACGACGATCACGCCGATCTGGTCGTACGAGGTGACGACCGACCCGCCCGCCTTGCCGATCGCCTTCCGCACGGACGCCGAAGTGCCGTGCCCCGGGCGGACGTTGACGACATAACTGAGCGCCGTCCCGTCGGCCGCGGTCGTCGACGCGGCCACGGTGGCCGCCGTCGGCGCGGCCGCGGCCGAGACGTTCGGCAGGAACGCGAGGGCCGTGGCCGTGGCCATTCCGAGCGGGATCGCCAGGGCGCGGCGGTGACGCTGATGAGGCGCGGTCATGGTGTCTGTGTCTCCAGTTCGTTCGCGGGACGAGCGGGACGAGCGGGACGAGCGGGCCGTGCGAGAACTCCCGGCGGGCGCGGGCCACTTGACCGTGCGGAGCGGGCCGACGACGCCGGGACGGAACCCCGGAACCGCCCGATGCGCGGTGCTATGCGGGCAGGTACATGACGAGTGGTGCAGGCCGAAGCTATCTCCCGGAACCATCCCCCAGCAATGAGTTCCCAAAGACCGGTTCCGAAAGGAGTCAAAGGAGTTGAACCGGCGTACGCCCGGCGCCGTGCCCTTGGACAGGAAGGGCCAAGCCCTGAGATCAGCACCCGCCTGTCCGTGACGCGAGGAGACACCGTGGCCACCGAGACACCACCCCCCTCGAAAGCCGAACGCCGACTCCCCAGCACCGAGGAGTTCGAACAGGTCCAGCAGAGCGCGGAGTTCGCCGAACTGCGCCGGACCCACCGGTCCTTCGCCTTCCCGCTCACCATCGCCTTCATCGTCTGGTACCTGCTGTACGTCCTGCTCTCCAGCTACGCGGACGACTTCATGGGCACCAAGGTCGTCGGCAACATCAACATCGCGCTGGTGCTGGGCCTCGCCCAGTTCCTCACCACGTTCCTCATCGCCTGGTGGTACGCGCGCCGCGCCGCCGCACAGCTCGACCCCCGGGCCGAGGCCATCAAGTCCCGGATGGAGGGCGGCGCATGAGCCCCGCGATCACCCTGGCCACCGGCGAGGCGAGCCAGCACCGCCCGCTGATCATCACCCTGTTCGCGATCTTCGTCGCCGCGACCCTGGTCATCACCGTCTGGGCGGGCCGCCAGACCAGGAGCGCCGTCGACTTCTACGCGGGCGGCCGTCAGTTCACCGCCTTCCAGAACGGGCTGGCCGTCTCCGGCGACTACATGTCCGCCGCGTCCTTCCTCGGCATCGCGGGCGCGATCGCCCTCTTCGGCTACGACGGCTTCCTGTACTCGGTCGGCTTCCTCGTCGCCTGGCTGGTCGCCCTCCTCCTGGTCGCCGAGCCCCTGCGCAACTCCGGCCGCTACACCATGGGCGACGTCCTCGCCTACCGCATGCGCCAGCGCCCGGTCCGTACGGCGGCCGGCACCTCCACCATCGTGGTCTCGATCTTCTACCTGCTGGCCCAGATGGCCGGCGCCGGCGTCCTGGTCTCGCTCCTGCTGGGCATCACCAGCGACGCCGGGAAGGTCGGCATCGTCGCCCTGGTCGGCCTGTTGATGATCGTGTACGTGGTCATCGGCGGCATGAAGGGCACCACCTGGGTGCAGATGGTCAAGGCCGTGCTGCTCATAACCGGTGCCGTGCTGCTGACCTTCCTGGTGCTGCTGAAGTTCGACTTCAACGTCTCCGACCTGCTCGGCAAGGCCGCCGACAACAGCGGCAAGGGCTCCGCCTTCCTGGAACCCGGCCTCAAGTACGGCGCCACCGGCACCACCAAGCTGGACTTCATCTCGCTCGGCCTCGCCCTGGTCCTCGGCACCGCCGGCCTGCCGCACATCCTGATCCGCTTCTACACGGTGCCCACCGCCAAGGCCGCCCGCAAGTCGGTCATCTGGGCCATCGGCCTGATCGGCGCCTTCTACCTGATGACCCTGGCCCTCGGTTTCGGCGCCGCCGCACTGATCAAACCGGACGAGATCATCTCCTCCAACAAGGCCGGCAACACCGCGGCCCCGCTCCTCGCCCTGCACCTGGGAGGCGTCGACTCCACCTGGGGAGCGGTCCTGCTGGCCACCATCTCGGCGGTCGCCTTCGCCACCATCCTCGCGGTCGTCGCGGGCCTGACCCTCGCCTCGTCCTCCTCGTTCGCCCACGACATCTACGCCAACGTCATCAAGAAGGGCACCGCCACCGAACGGCAGGAGATCACCGCGGCCCGGTACGCCACCGTCGGCATCGGCGCCGTCTCCATCGTCCTCGGCGCACTCGCCCGCGACCTGAACGTCGCCGGCCTGGTCGCCCTGGCCTTCGCGGTCGCCGCCTCCGCCAACCTCCCGACGATCCTCTACAGCCTCTTCTGGAAACGCTTCACCACCCGCGGAGCCCTGTGGTCGATCTACGGCGGTCTCGTCACCGCCGTAGGCCTGGTCCTGTTCTCGCCGGTCGTCTCGGGCAGACCCGCCTCGATGTTCCCGGACGTCGACTTCCACTGGTTCCCGCTGGAGAACCCGGGCATCATCTCGATCCCGGTCGGTTTCCTGCTGGGCTGGCTCGGCACGGTCCTGTCCAAGGAGGAGCCGGACACCGGCAAGTACGCGGAGCTGGAGGTGCGCTCCCTGACCGGCACCGGAGCCCACTGAGGGACCCCTCGCGGAGGGCCGCGTCGTAGCTCCCTACGACGCGGCCGGACCGTACCTCGTGGGATCGGGCCGCTCTCACTGTCAGTGCTGTCGCGTAGGCTCACAAGTAGTCGAAAAACCGCGACACCAGTGAGGGAGGGGACCCACGTGCTCATCGACACCTACGGCCGGGTGGCCACCGACCTGAGAGTCTCGCTCACCGACCGGTGCAACCTCCGGTGCACGTACTGCATGCCCGAGGAAGGCCTGCGGTGGCTGGCCAAGCCCGAGCTGCTCACCGACGACGAGATCGTCCGCCTGATCGGCATCGCCGTCACCTCACTCGGCATCGAGGAGGTCCGGTTCACCGGCGGCGAGCCCCTGCTGCGCCCCGGTCTGGTCGGCATCGTCGAGCGGGTCGCGGCCCTGACACCCCGTCCCCGGATGTCCCTGACGACGAACGGCATCGGCCTCGGACGTACGGCGGCCGCCCTCAAGGCGGCGGGCCTGGACCGGGTCAACGTCTCCCTGGACACCCTGCGGCCGGACGTCTTCAAGACCCTCACCCGCCGCGACCGCCACCACGACGTCCTCAACGGCCTCCGCGCCGCCCACGACGTCGGCCTCACCCCGGTCAAGGTCAACACGGTCCTGATGCCGGGGCTCAACGACGACGAGGCCCCCGACCTCTTGGCCTGGGCCGTCGAGCACGGCTACGAACTGCGCTTCATCGAGCAGATGCCCCTGGACGCCCAGCACGGCTGGAAGCGCGACGGCATGGTCACCGCGGGCGACATCCTCGCCTCGCTCCGCACCCGCTTCGAGCTGACCCCCGAGACCTCGCGGCAGCGCGGCTCGGCACCGGCCGAGCGCTGGGTGGTGGACGGCGGACCGCACCGCGTCGGCGTCATCGCCTCGGTCACCCGCCCGTTCTGCGCGGCCTGCGACCGCACCCGCCTCACCGCCGACGGCCAGATACGCAACTGCCTGTTCGCCTCCGAGGAGACCGACCTGCGCGCCGCGCTGCGCTCCGACGCTCCCGACGAGGAGATCATCCGTGTCTGGCGTCTGGCGATGTGGGGCAAGAAGGCCGGGTCAGGGCTGGACGACCCGTCGTTCCACCAGCCGGACCGCCCCATGTCGTCGATCGGGGGCTAGGGGCGCGTGCCCTCGGAGGTGTCCCACTCCTCGAACGTGACAACGTCCTTCAAAAACCCCCGTACACCGAGGAACTGGGAGAGGTGCTCGCGGTGCTCCTCGCACGCCAGCCAGGTCTTGCGGCGCTCCGGGGTGTGCACCTTCGGGTTGTTCCACGCGAGGACCCAGAGCGCGTCGGCACGGCAGCCCTTGGCGGAGCAGATCGGCGTCTCGTCACTCACTGGTTCGTCTCACAGATGCGCTGAGAAAGGCGACGCCGAGCAGCCACGGGGGGAGCTGCCCGGCGTCGGTCTGTCGCTCCGACGGGGGATGCGGAGCGCGTACGAAGTATGTCACGGGTAACCGGTCGCCCGGCACCGGAACAACATGATTGATCTGAGCTTTTCTTGAGCTTGGTGCGCGGTCGGGCAACCGGTCGCGAGGCGTCCGCGGGGCTCAGGACAGGTCCCCCGGCCCGCGTCGTGCGCCCGGCGTCGGCTCGGGCACGACCTCTTCCGGAACGGGCTCCGGGGAGCCGTCGTTCGTCCGCGGCGGCGCGATCATCGGAGGCAGCGGAGCGGTCACGAACGTGGACGGAAGCCCCGGCGTGTTCTCCCGCCCGGCGTTGGCGATCACCACGGCGACGTAGGGGAGGAGTATCCCCAGCGCGAGGGCGACGATCGCGACGTGGCGTTCGACGTTCCAGAGCGAGGCGGCCAGGATCACCGACACCGTGCGCACCGACATCGAGATGACATACCGGCGCTGCCGTCCGCGCACGTCCTCGGCGAGACCGGTCCGGGCACCGGTGATCCGGAACACCTGGGCCTTGCCGCCACCGCGCAGCTTCCGAGTCACATTCCACCATCCACCCGCATCGGACTCTCTTGGGCCCGCCCCCCCGTTCCGCACGTCGTCCGGGAACCGGACCCCAGGACACTCCACGTTACGCCGCGCCTGCGCCGCCTTCGAGAGTGGGGCACTCCCGGCCCGGGCGACCGGTCTGCGCCCCCGCACGTACGGCCGTACCCGACATGCGCCGTACGGGGGCCGGGCCGAGACTGGGCGCAAAGCTCACCTGAGCCGGACGAGGAGGCAGTCATGGGCTGGTTGTGGGCCATCATCGTGGGATTCGTGCTGGGCCTGATCGCGAAGGCGATCATCCCGGGCAAGCAGCACAGCCCGCTCTGGCTGACCACCATTTGCGGCATCCTGGGCGCCATCGTGGGAAACGCGATCGCCCGCGCCGCCGGGGTCGCCGCCACCAGCGGCATCGACTGGACCCGGCACATCTTCCAGCTGGTCGCCGCGATCGTCATCGTCGCCCTGGGCGACATGGTGTACATGGCGACGATCGGCAAGAACAAACACCGTGAGCGAGCCTGAGCGCGCTCCCGCCCGCCGGTACGACGAAGGGGGCGCCCGCCCACTCGGGAAGGCGCCCCCCGCGGCCCGTGCTCAGGCGCCGGTGACCTCGACCGCCGCGAGGTTCTTCTTGCCCCGGCGCAGCACCAGCCAGCGCCCGTGCAGCAGATCCTCGGCGGCGGGGACCGCGTCCTCCGCGGCGACCTTGACGTTGTTCACGTAGGCGCCGCCCTCCTTCACCGTGCGGCGCGCGGCCGACTTGCTCGCCACCAGCCCCACTTCGGCGAAGAGATCGACGACGGGACCGGCCTCGGCGACCCGCACATGCGGCACCTCGGAGAGCGCCGCGGCCAGCGTCCGCTCGTCCAGCTCCGCCAACTCGCCCTGCCCGAACAGGGCCTTGGACGCGGCGATCACGGCGGCCGTCTGGTCCGCGCCGTGCACCAGCGTCGTCAGCTCCTCGGCGAGCGCGCGCTGCGCGGCCCGGGCCTGCGGACGCTCCTCGGTCTGCCGCTCCAACTCCTCAAGTTCCGCGGGGGACTTGAAGGACAGGATCCGCATGTACGTCGAGATGTCCCGGTCGTCCACGTTCAGCCAGAACTGGTAGAACGCGTACGGCGTCGTCATCTCGGGGTCGAGCCAGATCGCCCCGCCCTCGGTCTTGCCGAACTTGGTGCCGTCCGCCTTGACCATCAGCGGCGTCGCGATGCAGTGCACCTGGGCGTCGGGCTCCAGCCGGTGGATCAGGTCCAGGCCCGCCGTGAGGTTGCCCCACTGGTCGCTGCCGCCCTGCTGGAGGGTGCAGCCGTGGCGGCGGTACAGCTCCAGGAAGTCCATGCCCTGGAGCAGCTGGTAGCTGAACTCCGTGTAGCTGATGCCCTCTTGGGACTCCAGACGGCGGGCGACCGAGTCCTTCGTGAGCATCTTGTTGACGCGGAAGTGCTTGCCGATGTCCCGCAGGAACTCGATGGCGGAGAGACCCGCCGTCCAGTCCAGGTTGTTCACCATCACCGCGGCGTTCTCGCCCTCGAAGGAGAGGAACGGCTCGATCTGGGCACGCAGCCGGGCGACCCAGTCGGCGACCGTCCGCGGGTCGTTCAGCGTCCGCTCGGCCGTCGGACGCGGGTCGCCGATCTGTCCCGTCGCGCCGCCCACCAGGGCCAGCGGGCGCAGCCCCGCCAACTGGAGCCGGCGCATGGTGAGGACCTGCACCAGGTGCCCCACGTGCAGACTGGCCGCGGTGGGGTCGAAGCCGCAATAGAACGTGAGGGGACCGTCCGCGAGCGCCTTGCGCAAAGCATCTTCGTCGGTGGACTGGGCGAACAGGCCCCGCCACTTCAGCTCGTCGACGATGTCCGTCACGGTTCTCGTATCTCCTTGAGTGGTCTCGTGAATCAGGTACGAGGTTATACGCCCTGGCTGACAGAGCTCATATTGAAATCGGGGACGCGGAGCGCGGGCATGGCGGTCCTGGTGAACCAGTCGCTCCACTCCCTCGGCAGCGTCTTCTCGGTCCGTCCGGCCTCGGTCGCCCGCCCCAGCAGGTCCACCGGCGACTCGTTGAACCGGAAGTTGTTCACCTCGCCGACCACCTCTCCGTCCTCCACCAGGTAGACGCCGTCCCGGGTGAGGCCGGTCAGCAGGAGCGTCGCCGGGTCGACCTCGCGGATGTACCACAGGCAGGTCAGCAGCAGCCCGCGCGAGGTCCCCGCGACCATCTCCTCCAGCGACCGCTCGCCGCCCCCGCTGAGGATCAGGTTGTCGATCGCCGGGGCGACGGGCAGCCCGGTCAGCCCCGCGCTGTGCCGGCTGGTCGTCAGCCGGGCGAGCTCGCCCTCGCGCACCCAGTCGGTGGCGGTCAGCGGCAGCCCGTTGTCGAACACCGACTGGTCGCCCCCGGAGGAGTGCGCGAGGAGGAACGGCGCGGACTCCAGACCCGGCTCGTCCGGGTCGCTGCGCAGCGTCAGCGGGAGGTCGGTGAGCTTCTCGCCCACCCGCGTCCCGCCCGGCTTGGAGAACACCGTCCGGCCCTCGACCGCGTCCCGGCCCGACGCCGACCACATCTGGTAGATCAGCAGGTCAGCCACCGCGGTCGGCGGCAGCAGGGTCTCGTACCGGCCCGCGGCCAGCTCCACCCGCCGCTCGGCCCAGCCCAGCCGTACGGCCAGCTCCGCGTCGAGCGCCGCCGGGTCCACGTCCGTGAAGTCCCGGGTCGACCGGCCAGCCCACGCCGAGCGCGTACGGTCCGGGGACTTGGCGTTCAGCTCCAGCGTGCCGTTGGGCTGGTCGTGCCGCAGGCGCAGCCCCGTCGACGTCCCCAGGTAGCTCGACACCAGCTCGTGGTTGGCGAAGCCGTACAGCTCCCGGCCGCCCGCACGCGCGCGCGCGAAGGACTCGCCCAGGGCCGGCGCGAAGTCCGCGAACACGGTGGACGACGTCTCGGCCGGCCCGTCCGTGAAGTCGGGCGACTGCGGCACCCCCGTGACGAGCGGCTGGGCGTCCTCGGCCGGACCGGCCGCCCGGGCGGCGTCCTCGGCGGCCCGCACCAGCGACTCCACCTCCTCCGCTGTCACCGCGGAGCGCGAGACGACTCCGGACGCGGTGCCCTTCTTGCCGTCCACGGTCGCGATGACGGTGAGCGTACGTCCGCGCGTGACGCCGTTCGTCGTCAGCGCGTTGCCGGCCCAGCGCAGGTTGGCGGTCGACTGCTCGTCGGCGATGACCACACACCCGTCGGCCCGGGACAGCCCGAGGGCGCGCTCGACGATCTCGTGCGGCTTGTTCGTACGAGGACTCATCGACCGGCCTCCTGGGTGGTGTTGAGGATGTTGACGCTCTTGAAGAGGGCCGAGGGGCAGCCGTGCGACACCGCGGCGACCTGACCCGGCTGCGCCTTGCCGCAGTTGAAGGCACCACCCAGGACATACGTCTGCGGGCCGCCGACGGCCGCCATGGAGCCCCAGAAGTCGGTCGTCGTCGCCTGGTAGGCGACGTCCCGCAGCTGCCCGGTGATCCGCCCGTTCTCGATCCTGAAGAAGCGCTGGCCGGTGAACTGGAAGTTGTAGCGCTGCATGTCGATCGACCACGACCGGTCGCCGACGACGTAGATGCCCCGCTCGACGCCTCCGATCAGGTCCTCCGTCGACATTCCGGCCGGGTCCGGCCGGAGCGAGACGTTGGCCATGCGCTGGACGGGCACATGGGCGGGGGAGTCGGCGTAGGCGCAGCCGTTGGAGCGGTCGAAGCCGGTGAGCTTCGCGATGCGGCGGTCGAGCTGGTAGCCGACGAGGGTGCCGTCCTTGACCAGGTCCCAGGACTGGCCCTCGACGCCCTCGTCGTCGTAGCCGATGGTCGCCAGGCCGTGTTCGGCGGTGCGGTCGCCGGTGACGTTCATCAGCTCCGAGCCGTACTTGAGCTTGCCGAGCTTGTCGAAGGTGGCGAAGGAGGTGCCGGCGTAGGCCGCCTCGTAGCCGAGGGCGCGGTCCAGTTCGGTGGCGTGGCCGATCGACTCGTGGATGGTCAGCCAGAGGTTGGACGGGTCGACGACCAGGTCGTACAGGCCCGCCTCGACGCTCGGCGCGCGCATCTTCTCGGCGAGCAGCTCGGGGATCCGGGCGAGTTCCCCGTCCCAGTCCCAGCCGGTGCCGGTGAGGTACTCCCAGCCGCGTCCGACGGGCGGCGCGAGGGTGCGCATCGAGTCGAACTCGCCGCTCGACTCGTCGACCGACACGGCGGTCAGCGCCGGGTGCAGCCGGATCCGCTGCTGGGTGGTCACCGTGCCCGCGGTGTCGGCGTAGAACTTGTTCTCGTGGACGGTCAGCAGTGAGGCGTCCACGTGATCGACCCCGTCGGCCGCCAGCAGCCGCGCGCTCCAATCCGCCAGCAGCTCCGCCTTCTCCTCGTCGGGCACGCCGAACGGATCGATCTCGTACGACGAGATCCACGTCCGCTCCTCGTGCACCGGCTCGTCGGCCAGCTCCACCCTCCCCCACTGCCCCAGAGGCGTGGCATCCGGCCCCGCGCCCGCCCCGGCGGCTTTGATGACCTGGGCGGACAGCTTCGCCATCGCGACCGCCTGGGAGGCGACCTTGGCGGCGGCGTCCAGGCTCAGGTCCACCCCCGAGGCGAACCCCCAGGTGCCGCCGTGCACGACCCGCACCGCGTACCCGAGGTCGGTGGTGTCCGACGAGCCGGCCGGCTTGGCGTCCCGCAGCCGCCAGGAAGCACTGCGCACCCGCTCGAACCGGAAGTCGGCGTGCTGGGCCCCGAGCGCACGCGCGCGTGCCAGGGCGGCGTCGGCGAGAGCCCGTAGCGGAAGCGCCGTGAAGGCTTCGTCGATGGAATGGGGCACGGAGGTCTCCCTGCTGTCGTGGCCTGTCGGGTCCGATCATGTCGCGCCGACGGGCCGGGGGACCACACGTTTCCGGCTGGGGTCGGCACTTTCTGTAGGGACCCGACAGTGCGGCCCGTGCGCCACTGTCGGTGCCCGATTGTCGTCCGGCGGTTGCGGACCGATAGGTTTTCGAGGAAGCCGCCTGTCAACGGGGTGTTCGGGCAGGCCTGTCAGACCGCTATCGAAAGGGTGATCCGTTGAGCCGCTCGGTTCTCGTCACCGGAGGCAACCGGGGCATCGGCCTCGCCATCGCCCACGCATTCGCCGACGCCGGCGACAAGGTCGCCGTCACGTACCGTACGGGCGAGCCGCCGGCCGCCCTGACGGGGCTGGGTTGCCTGGCCGTCAAGTGCGACATCACCGACCCCGAACAGGTGGAGCAGGCCTACAAGGAGATCGAGGCGGAGCACGGACCGGTCGAGATCCTCATCGCCAACGCGGGCGTCACCCGGGACCAGCTCCTGATGCGCATGACCGAGGAGGACTTCACCTCGGTCATCGACACCAACCTCACCGGCACCTTCCGGGTCGTCAAGCGCGCCAACCGCGGCATGCTGCGCGCCAAGAAGGGCCGCGTCGTCCTCATCTCGTCGGTCGTCGGGCTGCTCGGCTCCGCGGGGCAGGCGAACTACGCCGCCTCCAAGGCCGCTCTCGTCGGCTTCGCGCGCTCCCTCGCCCGTGAGCTGGGCTCGCGCAACATCACCTTCAACGTCGTCGCCCCCGGCTTCGTCGACACCGACATGACTAAGGCGCTCAACGACGAGCAGCGCGAGAAGATCGTGTCCCAGGTGCCGCTCGGCCGTTACGCGCGTCCGGAGGAGATCGCCGCGACGGTGCGGTTCCTCGCCTCGGACGACGCCTCGTACATCACTGGAGCCGTCATTCCCGTTGACGGCGGACTGGGAATGGGTCACTGAACACATGAGCGGAATCCTTGAGGGCAAGCGCGTCCTGATCACCGGAGTGCTGATGGAGTCCTCCATCGCCTTCCACACCGCCAAGCAGGCCCAGGAACAGGGCGCGGAGATCATCCTGACCGCGTTCCCGCGCCCCACCCTGACCGAGCGCATCGCCAAGAAGCTGCCCAAGCCCACCAAGGTGATCGAGCTCGACGTGACCAACGACGAGCACCTCGGGCGGCTCGCCGACATCGTCGGCGAGGAGCTGGGCGGCCTGGACGGTGTCGTCCACTCCATCGGCTTCGCGCCGCAGGACGCGCTCGGCGGCAACTTCCTCAACACGCCGTTCGAGTCGGTCGCCACCGCGATGCACGTCTCGGCGTACTCCCTGAAGTCGCTGACCATGGCCTGCCTGCCGCTGATGCAGAACGGCGGCTCCGTCGTCGGCCTCACCTTCGACGCGTCCTTCGCGTGGCCGCAGTACGACTGGATGGGCCCGGCCAAGGCCGCCCTGGAGGCCACCAGCCGCTACCTCGCCCGCGACCTGGGCAAGCAGAACATCCGCTGCAACCTCATCTCGGCGGGCCCGATCGGTTCGATGGCCGCCAAGTCCATCCCGGGCTTCAGCGAGCTGGCCGCCGTCTGGGACAACCGCGCCCCGCTGGAGTGGGACCTCAAGGACCCCGAGCCGGCCGGCAAGGGCGTCGTCGCCCTGCTGAGCGACTGGTTCCCGAAGACCACGGGCGAGATCGTCCACGTGGACGGCGGCCTGCACGCCATCGGCGCTTAGCACCGGCGCCGTTCCCCGGCCCGCGCACCAGGGCCCGCACCCTCCGGGGATGCGGGCCCTCGGCGTGTCCGTGGCGGCCGGCACATCACCCGTTCGGCCTCGCCGGCCGGGCGGGGGCGGGGGACCGGGGGGCACTGTGGAGTACGCGTCCCCCGCGTGATGTCCTCCCCAGCGGCGCCGAGGAGGTTTCCCTTGTGCGTCTGTCCCGCAGCGTGGCCTCAGCCCTCGTCGCCGTCGCCCTCGTGATCTTCGTGGGGCGCGAAGCATTGCCGCACGCGCGCGTGGCGGCCCGCAAACCCGCTGCCGCGCCCGAGTTGTTCGGCGCCGAGTGCCGCACCGCCGTCAACGGCTCGTACGTCACCGCCTACTGCCACAACCCCTACCCCCAGACCGACCGCGTCGCCCTGCACATGGAGTGCGACCGCTGGTGGGACCTCGACAGCGACGGCTCCGGGACCGACGTCGGGCCGGCGCAGACCGTACGGTTGACCGGGCGCTGCTGGAAGGAAGTGCGCTCGGTGTGGGTCAGCCACCAGAAGGGGGCCGGCTGAGCCGTCCCGGACGGCACAGGAACGGATAGCCCGCGGCCTCCGCGGCGGCCGTCTCGGCGTCCCCCGCGCGGATCGCGTCCACGAGCCGCGCGTGGTCCATGTACGTCTCCGGGGTCAGCGCCTCGCCGACGTCCATGCGCAGCCAGTCCCGCAGCACCTCGCCCAGGTCCGCGTACATCGCCGTCATGACGTCGTTGTGGGAGGCGGCCACCACCGCCAGGTGGAAGGTCGCGTCGGCCGCGACGAACGCCTCCGGGTCGCCCGACGCCCAGACTTCCTCACGCCGTACGAGCAGCGCGTCCAGCTGTTTGAGGTCCTTCTCGGTGCGCCGCTCGGCGGCCAGTCTCGCCGCCGCCGACTCCAGCGTGGAGCGCAGCTCGGCGATGTGCCGCGGGTCGGCGGCCGCGAACCGCCGGTGCATCACCCCGGCCAGCTCGCTGGTGGCCACGACGTACGTCCCGGAGCCCTGGCGGATGTCCAGCAGCCCGTTGTGCGCGAGCGCGCGGACGGCCTCGCGGACCGTGTTGCGGGCGACTCCCAGCTGCTCGACCAGCTCGGGCTCGGTCGGGATCCGCGAGCCGACGGGCCACTCGCCCGAGGCGATCTGGTTCCGCAGCGCGGCGATGACCTGCTCGGAGAGCGCCGATCGACGGGGGTGGCTCAGGGGCATGGCACACCTTCGCACGGGCCGGGCGGGAGCGGGATGCACGGGGATGGACAACCAATCATCCCATGATTCTATGATGGGTTCCATGGTGAGCGAGGAGACCCGGACCGCGCGGTCCACGACCACGCGCGGTACGGCCGCGGGCGACCCCCCGAAGACGGACACGGGAGGAGCCACACGCGCGTGGACGACGCGGCTGGTGGTCATCGGCATCGTGCTCTCCGCCCTGAACCTCCGCCCCGCCATCACCAGCCTGGGCGCCCTCCTCGAAGAGGTCCGCGACGGGCTCGGCATGAGCGGCAGCGTCGCCGGACTGCTCACCTCCGTGCCCCCGCTCTGCTTCGCCGTCTTCGGCGTCATGGCCCCCCGGCTGGCCCGCCGCTTCGGCCCGAGCGCGGTGGTCTGCGCGGGCATGGCCGCCATCACCGCGGGCCTGCTCGTCCGCCCGTACGTCGGCGGCGCGGCCGGGTTCCTGGCGGGCAGCGCGCTCGCCCTGATGGGCATCGCGGTCAGCAACGTGCTGATGCCGGTGATCGTCAAGCGCTGGTTCCCCGACCGGGTCGGCTCCATGACCGGCCTCTACTCGATGGCCCTCGCCCTGGGCACCTCCGCCGCGGCCGCGGTCACCGTGCCCATGACCAGGGCGCTGGGCGGCGGCTGGCAGCTGGGACTCGCCGTGTGGGCGGCCCTCGCCGCGGTCGCCGTCCTGCCGTGGCTCCCGCTCCTACGGCACCGGGGCCCGGCCGCCGCCCCCTTGGCAGCCGGACGGACGGCGGTCCCCGGGCGCGAACCCGCGCGCGTGGAGCACGCCCCTCCGCTGCGCGTCACCCGGAGCCGTACGGCCTGGGCGCTCGCCGTCTTCTTCGGGCTCCAGGCCACCGCCGCGTACATCACGATGGGCTGGATGCCACAGATCTTCCGGGACGCGGGCGTCTCCGCGGGCACCGCGGGAGTGCTCCTGGCCGTCACCATGGTGATGGGCGTTCCGCTCGCCTTCGTCATACCGCGCGTGGCCACCCGCCTGCCGCGGCAGGGCCCGATCGTCATCGCCCTCGGCGTCTGCGGTCTCGCCGGCTACGCGGGCCTGTACGTCGCCCCGGCCGGCGGCGCCTGGGCCTGGGCGCTGCTGCTCGGCGTCTCCAACTGCGCCTTCCCGCTCGCCCTGACGATGGTCGGCATGCGGGCCAGGACCGGCGCGGGCGTCACCCAGCTGTCGGCCTTCGCGCAGAGCACCGGCTATCTGATCTCGATCCCCGGGCCGCTCCTGGTGGGCGTGCTCTACCAGCACAGCGGCGGCTGGGGACTGCCGATCGCGCTCATGGCCGGGCTCATGATCCCGCAGATGGCCATGGGTGTCCTCGCCGGCCGCGACCGCACCGTGGAGGACGAGGCGGCCCGCTGGCCCCGCCCCGCCCCCTGCCCCGCCGCACTCCCGCACCCGTGCCCGCCGCACACCGCCTCGCCGCGCCCGTACCCCGGGCCGTCCGGACCGGACGAAGGGTGCGAGACTGCGCGTATGCCAGTTCTCGATCCGAACCCCCAGAACGGCCAGAAGAAGATGCTGATCGTCTTCGGCTCGTTCTTCGCGATCTTCATCGTCATCGCCGTCATCGCCACGATCGCCTCCCCGTGACCGCCTCCCCGTGACCGTCTCCCCGTGACCGTCACCCCCCGAGGGCCGATGGTGGGGCTTTCCCCCTATCCCCTAGGGGGCCAGGGTCAGGGTCAAGTGGGTGGACCTCCGGATGGGTTGGGGGCCACGGCTTCCGTACCTTCGAAGTGTCACCGCGACGCACGGATCGCGGACCGCCCGGAGACCAGCGGAGGCACCCATGCCGGCCCGTACGCACCCCCGGCCCCACCCGGTGACCGCGGGTGGCGTCGACATCAGACTGCCTGGTGGGCCGTCGCCCTGCCGGCGCTGGCGTTCATCGTGCTGCTCGTGCTGATGCTCAACCCGACCGACGCCCAGGCGGCGACGGCGGACCCCGCGATCACCCACCTCTTCGAGCGGGCGCAGCACCTCATAGCGCGCTGAGCACGGGCGAAGCCGCCGGTCAACTCCTGGCGCCCCGTGGCCTGTTTCATGCGAAGCTGGATCCCATGAGCGTCGCAGAACCCCGCAGGATTGTCCTTTTCCGGCATGCGAAGGCCGACTGGCCCGAGGTGTCCGATCACGAGCGGCCGCTCGCCGAGCGGGGCCGTACGGACGCCGCCGTCGCCGGACGCAGACTCGCCGACACCGGCATCGTCTTCGACCTGGCCCTCTGCTCCACCGCGGTCAGGACCCGCGATACCTGGAAGCTCGCCGTCCACGAGTTCGCGCACCGGCCGAAGACCGTCTACGAGGAGCGGCTCTACGAGGCCTCCCCGGGCGATCTGATCGCGGTGCTGAACGAGACTCCCGACGACGTGCGGAACGTGGTCCTCATCGGCCACAACCCGAGTGTGCAGGGTCTGACCGACATCCTCTCCGGCACCGCCGCCCCCGAGGTCCGCGAGCGGCTGGACCGCCGCGGCTTCCCGACCGCCGCCTTCGCCGTGCTCTCCTTCGACGGCTCCTGGAAGGCCCTGGAACCGGGCACGGCCGAACTGACCGCCTACTGGGCCCCGTCGGAGTAGCCGGCCCCAGCCCCACCGGCCCACGACCGGGGCCCGGCACCATCGCGCAGCGCGGTGCCGGGCCCCGTCTGCCGGAGGGGAGGCCCGACGTCAGCCCTCGTCGTGCGTGTCCGCCGCCTCGACCTCTTCACGGGTGACACCGAGCAGATACAGCACCGTGTCGAGGAACGGCACGTTCACCGCCGTGTGCGCGGCCTCCCGTACGACGGGCTTGGCGTTGAAGGCGACACCGAGGCCGGCCGCGTTCAGCATGTCCAGGTCGTTGGCGCCGTCACCGATCGCCACGGTCTGCGCGAGGGGTACGCCCGCCTCGGCGGCGAAGCGGCGCAGCAGCCGCGCCTTGCCCGCACGGTCCACGATCTCGCCCGTGACCCGGCCGGTCAGCCTGCCGTCGACGATCTCCAACGTGTTGGCCTGCGCGAAGTCCAGCCCCAGCCGGTCCTTGAGGTCATCGGTGACCTGGGTGAACCCGCCGGAGACGACGCCCACTTGATAGCCCAGCCGCTTCAGCGTACGGATCAGCGTGCGCGCGCCCGGCGTGAGCCGGACCTCGCTGCGCACCTTGTCCACCACCGAGGCGTCCAGTCCGGCGAGCAGCCGTACGCGCGCGTGCAGCGACTGCTCGAAGTCCAGCTCCCCGCGCATCGCGGCGGCCGTCACCTCGGCGACCTGGTCCGCGCAGCCGGCGTGGGCCGCGAACAGTTCGATGACCTCGTCCTGGATGAGGGTCGAGTCGACGTCCATGACGACGAGACGCTGGGCCCGCCGGTGCAGCCCCGCCGCGACCACCGCGATGTCGACGCCGAGCGCTCCGGCGTGGGTCACGAGGGCGGTGCGCAGCGGCTCGGTCTCCACCCCGGAGACCGCGAACTCCACTGCTGTCACCGGGTACTTGGCGAGCCGGAAGATACGGTCGATGTTGCCGCCGGCCCGGGTGATCCGGGCGGCGATCGCTGCGGTGGCCTCCGCGGTGAGCGGATGGCCGAGCACGGTGACCAGTGAACGCCCGAGTCCGCGCGGCCGGTTGTCGCCGAGGCCGGAGATGATCTCCGCCTGCATCTTCATCGACTCGGCCCAGCTGTGCACGGTGGCCCGCAGATCGCCCTCCAGCGTGGCGGGCGGCGGGGTCACGAGCGCGCACAGCACGATCCGGCCACGCGTGACGACCTGCTCGATGTCGACCACGTCGACCGAGTAGGCGGCGAGGGTGTCGAAGAGTCCGGCGGTGATGCCCGGCCTGTCCTTGCCGAAGATCTTGACGAGGAGAGTGGGGACGTCAGAGGTCTGCGAAGCGCTCATGATGGCTCCACCGTATCCGGCACGCAGTGCCTTCCGCCCCCGAGGTCCGCCCACCGGACACGGAACTCTGGGCGACGGCTCGATGGCGTGAACCTTACGAGGCGGCCACGAATGACCCGCGGACGGTCAGGTTCTCCCGCCTCCGGTCGCGTTCCGCACCGGTCCGGTCGTCGGACGACGAAGTCGCTCACGGAGAGCGGCCTCGGTACGGCTGTACGGGCGGCCGGTACGCCGACCGGGGCCCCCGGCCGCACCGGCCGGCGCACGTCGACGGCATCCCCTCGTCATCGGCGCCCCCTCCTCACCGGCGGCCCTTCGGTTTCCCCGGAGGCGCCGGCGGCGGAGGGGGCGGAGGAGGCGGAGGCTGCTGTCCGCCGTCCGGTTCGCCCCCCGACCGCGCCCCGGGCCGACGCCTGCGCGACGGGGGAGGCGACTGGTGCGGCCAGGCCATGGTGGGCGCGCCGTAGAGGTCGTCGGGCGGCGGCGGACCGGCGGGCGAACCGTCCGCGCCGCCTCCCGGGGGCCGCGAGCGCTCCGGCGTCCGAGGCCCTCCCTCGCCCGGCCGGGCGTCCCGCGGCGCACGCACCTCGTCGGGGATCCGCAGATAGGGGTTGGTGGCGGGGTTCGGCGCGCGGTACGGCGAGGTGGGCGCGTAGGGACCGGTGTGCCCCGGGTGGCCCACGGGCTCGGACGGGCCGGCTCCCGGCAGCCCGTTCGCCGGCCTCGGGCCCGTTCCCGAGTCACCCCGTGCCAGGGGCGCCGTCTGCCGCCCCGCCGCGCCGGTCGCGTACGCCAGGAGCGCGCCGACGGCGCCCGCCCCCGCACCCCACACCGCGCCGAGCGCCAGCGCCGTGCCCAGCCGCCCGTGCAGCTCGATCCCCGCTCCCAGCGCGTCGAACCCGAGTACCGACAGCGAAGCGTTCACCGACACGTCCGTCAGCCAGGCCAGCAGCGGCAGGCCCAGCGCCGTCGCGATCCCCAGCCGCAGCGCGCACCGGCCGGCGAAGCCGAGGGCTCCCGGAGCGCGCGCAACCGCACCGCCGGCCGTCCGCGTCCCCAGCGGCGTCCGTACCGCCGTCAACACACCCGCCAGGAGCATCATCAGCGCGGCGGCGACCGCCAACAGCCAGACCCGGTTGTCGAGTTCGGCCAGTCGGCGCAGGGTCACCGGCTGGTCGGACCTGTTGTGCAGCAACTGGTCCAAAGGGTGCGGAAGGAGCCGGGTCAGTACGCCGGTGGCCCGGCCGTCCCAGGGGACGAAGAGGCCGATGGGGATCCCGAGCCACACGCCGTTGGGCGCCCCCAGCAGCGCGGCGCCCGCGATCCGCTTCGGGTGGTCGTCGCCGACCGCGGCGTAGGCGGCCGCCGAGAGTCCCGCCACGACCGCCACCAGCGCCACCAGGACCAGCGCGGACGCGGCCGGCCGGACGACCCGGTGGACGGCGTCCCAGCCGGGTGGCAGCGGGGTGCGGCGCGAGGCCAGCAGGGCGATCAGCAGCATCCCCGCGGCCCAGGCCAGCCCGCCGAGCAGGGTGGCCGCGGTGTCGACGGAGAAGCCGACCGCCGCCTTCGCCTTGACGAGATCTCCGAGCTTCCCCGGCAGCAGTCCGCCGATGTTCCCGATGTCGCCGATCCCGGGGAGGTCGACCTTGCCGCCGCTTCCGCCGACGCCCGGCAGCCCGTCCAGTCCGAGCGCGCTGCCGTCGAGGGTGACGACGTCGTGCCCGGCCCAGGCCAGTCCGCCCAGCATCGCCACGAACAGCGCGAGCAACGACCCTGCGCGCGCGAGGAGTTCGGCCGGGGAGATCTCGACTCCGGCCGCGCGCAGGGACCGTAGGAAGAAGTACGACAGGAGGAGGGCGCCCACCAGGCTGACGCCCAGCGGGGTGAGCGTGACGGCCGTGTCCGTCTGGGCGCCCTTGAGGCCGAACGCCGAGACGTCGCCGGACGGTGAGACCGACCCGCCCGCCGCGAGCGCCACCACAGCCGCCGTCATCGGGCCCAGCGAGCCCGCCGTGTCCGCGCCCAGCAGGTGCAGACCGAGCGCGGCCGTGCCCGCCATCCCGATCAGCGCCCAGCTCACCGAGGCGACGGCGGACAACAGCGCGTCCCCCCATGGCACACCCGTGCGGTGCCTCGCTGTGCCGGCCCTTGTCGTTGAGTTCATGGCAGACCCCCCGATCCGCAGGCGCGGTGGGGACACCGCGCCTGTCCCCCTCGCGTGGATTACCACTCTCCGGGCCGGTTTCAACCCCGTCAACGGCAACCGTCGCGCTGCTCCCGCGCCGACTTCACGAGGCCCGACTTCTCGTTGGAGGGCCGAGCCTGAAATAGTTCCCGACGATGTTCGACATCCCTAGACTCCCTGTGTTGGGGGTAACTCGGGGGACTACTCAGTGGGGCATGGAGTGCCGGAACTCGTACTGGAATTGAACGGAAGAACCTGGACGCTCGACGCCTCCAGGCCATACACGCTCGGACGTGATCCGCAGGGGGACGTCGTACTCGACGACGCCAGGGTCTCCTGGCGTCACGCCACGATCAGCTGGGACGGCCGCAGTTGGCTGATCGAGGACCATGGCAGCACCAACGGCACCTTCGTGCAGGGCAGCCGCGTCCAGCGGATCGAGATCGGCCCCGGCTCGGCCGTACACCTCGGCAACGCGACCGACGGTCCGCGGCTGAGCCTGTCCGGCGCGGTCGCCGCCGTACCGACGCCGCAGGCGCAGCCGTACGCGGCCCAGGGCGCGGCACCGGGCTGGGCGCAGCAGGCACCGGCGCCGCAGGCCGGCCGGCCGGAGCCGCGGCCCCAGCAGGCCGCGCAGCGGATTCCGCAGCAGCAGAACCCCGGTGACGGTGCGGGGGCGCCGCCGGCCTACGGCGACCGCAGCCCGACCACGTTCCACCAGTTCTCGCTGGGCCGGGTGATGCGCATCGGCCGCGCCCTGGAGAACGAGCTGGTCGTCTCCGACCTCCAGGTCTCCCGGCACCACGCCGAGTTCCACGCGACGCCCGACGGCCGCTTCGAGATCCGTGACCTGGGCTCGCACAACGGCACGTACGTCAACGGTGTGCCGATCAGCAAGGGCGGCTCCGCGCTGCTCGGCCCGAACGACATCGTGGGCGTCGGCCACTCGACGTTCCGCCTGGTCGGCGACCGGCTCGAGGAGTTCGTCGACACCGGTGCGGTCTCCTTCTCGGCCCGTCATCTGACGGTCACCGTCGACGGCGGCAAGGACATCCTCAAGGACGTCTCCTTCGGTGTCCCGGAGAAGTCGCTGATCGCGGTCATCGGCCCGTCCGGCTCCGGCAAGTCGACCCTCCTGAAGGCGCTGACCGGCTACCGGCCCGCCAACCAGGGCGACGTCCTGTACGACAACAGGAACCTCTACAAGCAGTTCGCCGAGTTGCGCCAGCGCATCGGTCTGGTCCCGCAGGACGACATCCTGCACAAGGAACTGACCGTGAAGAAGGCCCTCAAGTACGCGGCCAAGCTGCGCTTCCCGGCCGACACCACCGGCGCCGAGCGCGAGGCGCGCATCAACGAGGTGCTGCGCGAACTGAAGCTGGACATCCACAAGGAGAAGAAGGTCACCTCCCTCTCCGGCGGCCAGCGCAAGCGGGTCTCGGTCGCCCTGGAGCTGCTCACCAAGCCGTCGTTGATCTTCCTCGACGAGCCGACCTCGGGCCTCGACCCGGGCATGGACCGCGATGTCATGCAGCTGCTGCGCGGCCTCGCCGACGACGGCCGTACGGTCCTCGTCGTCACCCACTCCGTGGCCGAACTCGCGATCTGCGACAAGCTGTTGGTGATGGCGCCGGGAGGCGCGGTGGCGTACTTCGGTCCGCCGGAGGAGGCGCTGAACTTCTTCGGCTACGACACCTGGGCCGACGTCTTCTCCTCCTTCGAGAACTACCGCGACTACGACTGGTCGGGCCGCTGGAAGGGCTCGCAGCACTACCAGATGTACGCGGCGGACATCGACGCCATCGCCCCGCAGTCCGTACAGATGCCGGCGATGCACGCGATGAAGCCGCCCAAACCGCAGGGCTGGCTCTCCCAGTTCGCCACGCTGGTGCGGCGCTACACGTCGGTGATCGTCTCCGACCGGGGCTTCCTGGCGCTGATGGTGATCCTGCCGGCCGTCCTCGGCGCGGTGAGCCTGCTCATCGACTCCGACCACACCCTGCTGCCCAACCCGGCCAACCCGAAGACCGGGAACATCATCCCGAACGGCACGGCCACCACGGTCCTGCTGATCCTCGCGGTCGGCGCGTGCTTCGCCGGCGCGGCCAACTCGGTCCGCGAACTCATCAAGGAACGGGTGATCTACGAGCGGGAGCGGGCGACCGGTCTCTCCCGCTCCGCCTACCTGATGTCCAAGGTGTTCGTGCTCGGCATGATCACCGTGTTCCAGGGCGCCCTGGTCGGCGCCATCGGCTTCTTCCCGCGGGAGATCCCGGCCAGGGGCCTGGTCTTCGGCGGCGCGACGATCCTCGAACTCTCGGTGCCGATCATGGCGTTGGGCTTCACCTCGATGATGTTCGGCCTGATCATCTCGGCGCTGGTGAAGACGGCCGAGAAGACCATGCCGCTGCTCGTCATGTTCGCGATCATCCAAGTCGTCTTCACCGGCTGCCTGTTCACGCTGCACGGCTCGGTCGGCGTGGAGCAGTTCTCGTATCTGATGCCGTCACGTTGGGCGGTGGCCGCGGCGGGCGCCACGCTGGACTTCAACAGGATCAGCCCGCCCAAGGACGGGGGCTCCACGGACCCGCTGTGGAACCACACCGTCGGCGCCTGGGGCCTGGACATGGCCGCCCTGCTCGTCCTCGGCGTGATCTGCGGCTTCTTCGTGGCCCGCTTCCTGCGCCGCCACGAGCCCGAGGTGATGCGCAAGTAGCCGCCGCTGTACGGGTCTCCGTCGTACGGAGTCACCGTCGTACGGCGTGAAGGGCGGTACCCCGGACCGGGGTACCGCCCTTCGGCGTTCCGTCGCGTGCAGAGGTCCGCGCTGACCCCGCGCGCCTCAGTACGCGCTGTTGACGTTGTCGATCGAACCGTACTTGTCCGCCGCGTAGTTGGCGGCGGCCGTGATGTTGGCGACCGGGTCGTAGATGTTCCAGGACGTACCGGAGACGTGGTACGCGCTGAAGGTCGGCGGGATCACCTGGAGCAGGCCCTTGGAGGGGATCCCGTTGACGGCGTTGACGTCCCAGCCGTTGATGGCGTTGGGGTTGCCCGACGACTCCCGCATGATGTTGCGGTGCAGGCCGCTGTAGCTGCCGGGGATGTTCTTGCTGTGCATGATGTCGAGGGCGTGGGCGATCCAGCCGTTGAGGTTGTTCGCGTACGTCTTCGCGGCGACCGACTGCATCGGGACGCGCTGCGTGGAGCGGCTCGCGGCCTTCTTGGCGCCGCGCTCGGCGGCGGCCTTCCGCTTCGCCTTCTCGGCGGCGGCTTCGGCGGCGGCCTTCTTCTTCGCGGCGGCGGTGGCCTCGGCCTTCTTCGCCTCGGCCTTCTTCTGCGCCTCCGCCTTCTTCGCGTCGACCTTCGCCTGGATCGCCTCGGTCTTCACGCCGGCACCGGCGAGCTGGTCGGTGACGCTGGCCTTGACGCCCTTGATCGGCTCGGAGCGGTAGGCCACCTGGGCCGACGACGAGGCGTCGCTGGTGGTCGTGTGCGTGCCGGCGGGGACGGCGGTGAAGGCGAGCGCGGCGGCACCGAGGGTGGCGACACCGGCGAGCGCGATCTTGTGGTTCTTCGTCAGCGCACGACTATGACCACGAGTGGTGATGTTCTTGGGCATGGCGGGGGGACCTCTTCGGATAGCGCGGAGGTCGCTCTGCGTCCGGCGGGGACAGGAAGGTGCTTCCGGCACGAACGCCGCGGGGTGGACCCACGGCGCTGAGCGACGGCTGCCATTCTTAGCGGCCGCAAAAACATCAGGCAAAGGTGTGACGTACGATCCCGGATAGTGGAGCACGGAGGGGCAAAACGGGACAGACCGGACTGTCTGTCCCGCTCAAGAGGGGGCCAGTGTCTCCTATGTCCCTTAGTACGTGATCTGCGCCCTATGTGCGGCCTCACATCCTCCGCACAGCCTTCTTACATTCAGTTGCTGGAGCAAGGCACTGGGTGAGGGCCCTCCTCCGGCAGGATGAGGTGCACGTCCCCGAACTCGTGCCACAGGTACCGTCCGCGCAGGGCCTCCGCGTAGCTGCGGCCGACAGCGGCCGGCCCGGCGATCGCCTCCAGCATCAGCAGATGCGAGGCCGCCGGCTCGTGCAGCCCGGTCAGCAGCCCGTCCACGGCCCGCACGCCCCGCTCCGGAGTGACGACGAGGTCCGTCCACCCCGCACGCGCGCGTACGACCGCGTCGGGCCCGGCCGCCGACTCCACCGCCCGTACGGCCGTCGTCCCCACCGCCAGCACCCGCCCCGCCCCGGCCCGCACCGCGTTCAGCAGCCGCGCCGACGCCTCCGGCACCGAGAACCGCTCCGGATACGGCGGCTCGTGCGCCTCCGCCGACGCCACCCCGGTGTGCAGCGTGACCGGCGCGAACCGCACCCCCCGGGCCGCCAGCTCCGCCACCAGCCGCGAGGTGAACGGCCGCGCCGCGCTCGGCATCTCCGCACTGCCCGTCCCGTCGGCCGTCGGCACCGCGAACACCGTCTGGTAGACGGACAGGGGCTGGTCCCGCTCCGTATAGGAGTAGCGGATCGGCCGCCCCCACTCCCGCAGCAGGCCCAGGACCCCGGAACCCGACACCCGGGCCCACCACAGCCGCCCGCCGCCCGCGCTCAGCGGCTCCTCCAGAGCCAGCCGGACGCCGTCCGGCAGCCGGACCTCGGCACCCGCCGGGCCGCCCGGACGCGCGCGCGTGGTGCCTGCCCCGTCCGGGTCACGCAGCTCCACCGCCCAGCGCCCGTCGTCGCCCCGGGTGGAGAAATGCACCACCACGCGCGCGTGCCCCACCCGTCCGTCCACCGCGGCGGCCAGCGTCGGCGACGTGTTGACGACCAGCACGTCCCCGGCCCGCAGCAACCGGGGCAGCTCCCCGAAGACGTGGTGCGCCACCTCCGTGCCCCGCGACACCAGCAGCCGTACGGAACCCCGGTCCAGCCCCGGTCCGCGCTGCTCGGCAGGCACCCGCGCCGACAGCTCCTCCGGCACCCCCACGGACAGGGTCACCGCTCCGCCGGCAGTGCCGGCGCACCGTAGCGGCCGCTCGCGGGCCGCTCGTCCAGCAGCCGCAGGAAGGCCGGCACCACCTCGGCCGGGTCCGGACGCGGCCCGTCGTCGTCCGGTACGGCCGCCGCGTACAGGTCCGTCGCCATGTCCCCGGGGTCCACCGCCCACACCCGCAGCCCCGGCTCCTCCACGCCGAGCACCGCCGCGAGCCGGTCCAGGGCCGCCTTGGACGCCCCGTAGCCGCCCCACGTCTCGTACGCCTCGGCCGCCGCGTCCGAACTCACCACGACCACCGCACCCGCCACCGCGGCCCGCAACAGGGGCAGCGCCTCCTGGACCAGCCCCAGCGCGGCCACCACGTTCACCTCCAGCGCCCGCCGCAGCCCGTCCAGGGGCAGCTCCGCCAGCCGTACGAGCGGCTCCGCGCCCAGCGCGCTCGCGTTGCTCACCACCAGGTCGATGCCGCCCAGCCCCCGGGCCGCCGCCACCAGCTCGCTCCGGTGTCCCGCGTCCGTGACGTCCCCGGGCCGCGCCGCCACCCGCGTGCCGTACGCCGCCACGGCCACCGCCGTCTCCGTCAGCGCCTTCTCCGTCCTGGCGTCCAGCACCAGGTCCCAGCCGCGCAGGGCCAGCGCTTCGGCGAGCGCCCGCCCGAGCCCCTTCGAGGCCCCCGTGATGATCGCTACCGGCATGACAACCGTCCCCTCGTCCACACGCCCGGTCGGCGTGCCCCCAACGTAGGAACGGCACCGCGCCCACCGCCTCGGACGCGAGCCGCAGGCCACCGGGGCCCTTGGGCCTAGGGCAAACGGTCCAGACGCCCGCCGCCACTCGCCCGATCCGCGATGTCGGACCCCGCCGGTACCGTGAGGGCATGAGTCAAGGCCCCCGGTCCGGCCTCGCCGCGGTGAGCGCGGCACTGCTGGCCATGAGCAGGCACCTGGAGGTGCGCGACGTCCTGAAGACGATCGTCGCCTCGGCCCGTGACCTGCTCGACGCCGAGTACGCCGCGCTCGGCGTCCCGGACGACCACGGCGGCTTCGCCCAGTTCGTGGTCGACGGCGTCAGCGACGCCCGGTGGAAGGCCATCGGCCCGCTCCCGCGCCAGCACGGCATCCTCGCCGCGATGCTCCACGAGGCCAGGCCCGAGCGCCTCGCCGACGTGCGCGAGGACCCGCGCTTCGAGGGCTGGCCCGCCGCCCACCCCGACATGTCCGACTTCCTGGGCCTGCCCATCCGCGACGGCGACGAAGTCATCGGCGCCCTCTTCCTGGCGAACAAGAACTGCCCCAAGCCGGACGGCGGTTGCGGCTTCACCGAGGAGGACGAGGAGCTGCTCGCCATCCTCGCCCAGCACGCCGCCATCGCCCTCACCAACGCCCGCCTGCACGAGCGCAGCCGCGAACTCACCATCGCCGAGGAGCGCTCCCGGCTCGCGCACGAGCTGCACGACGCGGTCGCCCAGAAGCTGTTCTCCCTGCGCCTCACCGCCCAGGCGGCCGCCAGCCTCGTCGACCGCGACCCCTCGCGCGCCAAGGGCGAGTTGCAGCAGGTCGCCGCGCTCGCCGCCGAGGCGGCCGACGAACTGCGCGCCGCCGTCGTCGAGTTGCGCCCCGCCGCACTCGACGAGGACGGCCTGCAGGCCACGTTGCGCACCCAGATCCAGGTCCTCGACCGCGCCCACACCGCACGCGTGACCTTCGCCGGCCGCAACCTGCGCGCCCTCCCCGCCGCCCAGGAGGAGGCCGTGCTCCGGGTCGCCCAGGAAGCCCTGCACAACGCCCTGCGGCACTCCGGGGCACCGCACGTCGACGTCACCCTGGAGCGCCGCGGCGCTGGGGCCGTGCTGCGGATCACCGACGACGGCAGCGGCTTCGACCCCCGGGCGGTCCGCAGGGCGGGACGCCACCTCGGCCTGGTCTCGATGCGGGACCGGACCGACGGCGTCGGCGGCACACTGACCGTGGAATCGGCGCCCGGAAAGGGCACCACCGTCGAGATGGAGGTCCCCGGTGGCTGACGCGATCAGGGTGCTGCTCGTCGACGACCACCAGGTCGTCCGCCGGGGCCTGCGCACCTTCCTGGAAGTACAGGACGACATCGAGGTCGTCGGGGAGGCGGCCGACGGCGCCGAAGGAGTCGACCGCGCCGAGGAGTTGAAGCCCGACGTCGTACTCATGGACGTCAGGATGCCGGGCACCGACGGCATCGAGGCACTGCGCAGACTCCGCGCACTCGACAACCCCGCGCGCGTGCTGATCGTCACCAGCTTCACCGAACAGCGCACGGTGATCCCGGCCCTGCGCGCGGGCGCCGCCGGATACGTCTACAAGGACGTGGACCCGGACGCCCTGGCCGGCGCCATCCGCTCCGTGCACGCGGGCCACATCCTGCTCCAACCCGAGGCCGCGCACGCCCTGTTGTCCCAGGAGGAAACCAGGTCCGGTCAGGGCAGGGGCGGTTCACTCACCGAGCGGGAGCGCGAGGTGCTGGGCCTGATAGCGGACGGCCGCTCCAACCGCGAGATCGCCCGCGCCCTGGTCCTCTCCGAGAAGACCGTGAAGACGCATGTCTCGAACATCCTCATGAAGCTCGACCTGGCCGACCGCACCCAGGCCGCGCTGTGGGCCGTCCGCCATGGCATGACGCGCTGAACGACGCCTCCGCCGGACCCGCGCCGCGCGAGGCCCGTCGGGGGCCGGACAGTGCGCCCCGCCCCTCAGCGCACCCCCTTCTCCCGCTCCTCCACCATGGAGTTGTACGCGGCGACCTGCGCACGCCGGGCCGTCCGCTCCACCGGCCGCAACGCCTCCGCCCGAGCGGACATCTCCGACGCGCTCACCGCGCCCCCGTGCCCGCTCTCGTACGCCACGGAGACCAACAGCCCGACGCGCTGCGCCAGTTCCAGCACCCGCACCGCACGCGGCGGATACCCCGGCGCCAGCACCTCCCGCCCCCGCTCGGCCCTGGCCCGGTAAGCGTCGACCGCCGCCTCCGCCACCGGCCCGGAACCGGCCAGGTCCAGCCGCGACAGCACCTCCGTGGCGTCCCGCAGCGCCTCCGCCAGCTCCCGCTCGGCCTCCCCGAGCGAGGGCACATCGGCGGGCGGTGCCTCCCGGACCGCCAGACTGTGCCAGACGACCTCGGCATGCACATCGCCCGCCGGCCCCGCCTCCCGGACCTCGGGCACCAGCCCCAGCGCCGAGCCGTGACAGACCACCGCCTCGCCGGCCTCCAGCGCCCGCGCGTTGAACTCGGGCGGCCCGCTCAGCCCCAGCGCATGCCCCGGCGCGGGCAGCGCCACCCGCAGCCCGCTGACCCCGAGGGCGCGCAGCCGCCCCAGCGCGAGCGTGAGCCCGACGGGCGCCGACTCGCCCGGCAGCCCCTCCACCCGGTGCACAGCGTCCTCGCCCACGATGGCGAGCACGGCCTCGTCCGGTGAGACAAGTCCGGCCAAAAGGGCGTTTCCCCAGGCGGCGAGGCGTCCTGAACGTGGTTCCGAAAGCATGGCTCCCACCATAAGGACAGGACCGATGGAATGGAGCGCCCGGCCGGTGGCGTAGATTTCCCTGGGGGCTGCGCCTATCGGCGCACACGACTGCCGAGACAGGCCGACACTGCAATGGGAGACAGCGCGCTCATGAGCGATGTTCTGGAGCTGGAGGACGTATCCGTGGTCCGGGAGGGCCGGGCTCTGGTGGACCAGGTCTCCTGGTCGGTCAAGGAGGGCGAGCGCTGGGTCATCCTCGGTCCCAACGGCGCCGGCAAGACCACGCTCCTGAACCTCGCCTCCAGCTACCTCTTCCCCAGCACGGGCACCGCCACGATCCTCGGCGAGACCCTCGGCCAGGTCGACGTCTTCGAACTCCGTCCCCGCATCGGCGTGGCCGGCATCGCCATGGCCGATAAGCTCCCCAAGCGCCAGACCGTCCTGCAGACCGTCCTGACCGCCGCCTACGGCATGACCGCCGGCTGGCACGAGGACTACGAGGACATCGACGAACGGCGCGCCCGCGCCTTCCTCGACCGCCTCGGGATGAGCGACTACCTGGACCGCAGGTTCGGCACCCTCTCCGAGGGCGAGCGCAAGCGCACCCTGATCGCCCGCGCCCTGATGACCGACCCGGAACTGCTCCTACTCGACGAGCCCGCCGCCGGCCTCGACCTCGGTGGCCGCGAGGACCTCGTACGCCGCCTCGGCCGCCTTGCCCGCGACCCGATCGCCCCCTCCATGATCATGGTCACGCACCACGTCGAGGAGATCGCCCCCGGCTTCACCCACGTCCTGATGATCCGTCAGGGCAAGGTCCTCGCCGCTGGACCGCTGGAGCTCGAACTCACCTCCCGCAACCTCTCCCTCTGCTTCGGTCTCCCGCTCGTCGTGGAACAGGTCGGCGAGCGCTGGACCGCCCAGGGCCTCCCCATGTCCTGAACTGCCCTTGAAGAAGCGGGTCGTTCGGCGCTCTGCGCCCTGTCGGCGACGGGACCCGCCGCTCTACCATGACCTGGTGAACGACATCGACGCATGGGTGTGGTGGCTCGTCGGCGCGGCAGCGCTCGGAATCCCGCTCGTGGTGACCGCGATGCCCGAGTTCGGCATGCTCGCCGCGGGGGCCCTGGCCGCCGCCGTCGTCGCCGGGATCGGCGGGAACGCGATCCTCCAGGTCATCGCCTTCGCCGTCGTCTCGGTCGCCCTCATCGCCGTCGTACGTCCCATCGCGACCCGGCACCGCTCCACCAGGCCCCAACTCGTCACCGGCGTCGACGCGTTGAAGGGCAGGCAGGCCGTCGTCCTGGAACGCGTCGACGCCTCCGGGGACGGCCGGATCAAACTCGCCGGAGAGATCTGGTCGGCACGCTCACTGGACGCCGACCGCGCCTACGAACCGGGCCAGGAGGTGGACGTCGTCGACATCGAGGGAGCCACGGCAATCGTCCTGTGACCTCGCCCAACTCCGTTGCCACGCAACTGATCAGAACACCTCGCGTGGCACGCGACGGTCTGCCAGACTCGACCAGCAAGATCTTCGACAACCATAAGATCTTCCGAAAGCGCCGAGGCGAAGAAGGGTACGGGAAGCACGATGGAACCGGTCATCATCGTCTTGATCATCCTGGTGGTGTTGGTCTTCATCGCCCTGATCAAGACGATCCAGGTCATCCCGCAGGCAAGTGCCGCGATTGTGGAGCGCTTCGGCCGTTACACACGGACGCTCAACGCGGGACTCAACATCGTCGTCCCGTTCATCGACACCATCCGCAACCGCATCGACCTGCGTGAACAGGTGGTCCCGTTCCCGCCGCAGCCGGTCATCACCCAGGACAACCTGGTCGTCAACATCGACACCGTCATCTACTACCAGGTGACCGACGCCCGGGCCGCCACCTACGAAGTCGCCAGCTACATCCAGGCGATCGAGCAGCTCACCGTCACCACGCTCCGCAACATCATCGGCGGCATGGACCTGGAGCGCACCCTGACCTCCCGCGAGGAGATCAACGCGGCCCTGCGCGGAGTCCTCGACGAGGCCACCGGCAAGTGGGGCATCCGCGTCAACCGCGTCGAGCTCAAGGCGATCGAACCGCCCACCTCCATCCAGGACTCGATGGAGAAGCAGATGCGCGCCGACCGTGACAAGCGCGCCGCGATCCTCACCGCCGAAGGCACCCGCCAAGCCGCGATCCTCACCGCCGAGGGCGAGAAGCAGTCCCAGATCCTGCGCGCGGAGGGCGAGGCCAAGGCCGCGGCCCTGCGCGCCGAGGGCGAGGCCCAGGCCGTCCGTACGGTCTTCGAGGCCATCCACGCCGGCGACGCCGACCAGAAGCTGCTGAGCTACCAGTACCTCCAGATGCTCCCGAAGCTCGCCGAGGGCGACGCCAACAAGCTCTGGATCGTCCCCAGCGAGATCGGCGACGCCCTCAAGGGCCTGTCCGGCGCCATGGGCAACATGGGCCCCTTCAACGGCAATTCGGGCGACGGAGGCAACTCCGGCGGCTCCTCCACCAACAAGGAACGCCGCGAGAAGCCGGTCATAGACTGACACCGCACCTCTACGACGACAACTGGGGCCCAACTCACGTGAGTTGGGCCCCAGTTGTCGTCGTAGCAGCTCCTAAGCCGCCGGCTGGGCCAGCCACTCCGGCAGCGCGTCGAAGTCGTCCTGTCCGAGGGCCAGCAGCATCGCGTCCGCCGGCGTGGGCTCGAAGGGCCGGCGCAGCAGCGGCATCCCCGCCTGCTCCGGAGTCCGGGCCGCCTTGCGGTGGTTGTCCTCCGCGCACGAGGCCACCGTGTTCAGCCAGGAGTCCTGACCGCCCTGCGCCCTCGGCACCACGTGGTCCACCGTGGTCGCCCGCCTGCCGCAGTACGCGCACCGGTGGCGGTCCCTGACCAGCACACCCCGCCTCGACCACGGCGCTTGTCTTCGGAACGGCACGCGTACGTACCGGCACAGCCGGATCACCCGGGGCGCCGGTATGTCCACCGCGGCTCCGCGCATCCGCAGCACGGGGTGGGCCTGCTCGACGACAGCCTTGTCCTGGAGCACCAGCACGATGGCTCGATTCAACGTCACCGTCGACAGCGGCTCAAAACTCGCGTTCAGCACCAGCGTGTCCCGCATCAAGCCCACCTCCCATGCGCACCGGCCCACCCCCTGGCGGGCTTGGATCAACTCTGGCCGGGCACGCCGAGATGGACAACGCAATAAAAAATGCCCGTCTCTGATCACTTCCAAGACCAGAGACGGGCAAACGTTCCGTGAACGTCAGTCTTCGGCGGGAACCTCGTACTCACCGATGAGTTGGGCACGCGCCAGCGTGTGGAAACGCAGGTTGAAACCGACGACCGCGGGAGAGACGTCCGCATCCGGACCGAGCTTCTCCTGGTCCACGGCGTACACCGTGAACACGTAACGGTGCGGCCCGTCCCCGGGCGGCGGCGCGGCCCCGCCGAAGTCCTTCGTGCCGTAGTCGTTGCGCACGTGGACGGCACCTTCGGGCAGCCCTTCGAACCTCCCACCACCGGCGCCCGCCGGCAGCTCGGTCACGGAGGCCGGGATGTCGAACAGGGACCAGTGCCAGAACCCGCTGCCGGTGGGCGCGTCCGGGTCGTAACAGGTCACCGCGAAGCTCTTCGTCCCGGGCGGGAAGCCCTCCCACCGCAGCTGCGGCGAGGTGTTCCCGGCCGCCTGGACCTGAGCCTCCTTGAGGGTCGCGCCCGGCTCGACGTCCTCACTCGTGACCGTGAACGACGGCACGGGCGGATGGAAATCGTGGGGGAGCGGCCGTCGACTGAGCTCGGTCACCTCGGTACCTCCTGATCGGTTCTGCAACAGGGGAATCAGCGCGTCCCGAGCCTAGAACCAGTTGCGCTTGCTGCCGACCTCCGACAGCCACTGATTGAGGTACGCCGCCCAGTCCGTGCCCTGAAAGTCGTGGTGACCCACCTGGAAGGACCGGAAGGTGTCGCTGCCCTCGCTGAACAGGCCCGGCTTCTTGTCCATCTCCAGGATGACGTCCATCGCGTTGTCGTCCGCGACGAAGCTCAGCTCGACCTGGTGCAGACCCCGGTACTGCGACGGCGGGTGGAACTCGATCTCCTGGTAGAACGGCAGCTGCTGCCGCGTCCCCCGGATGTGACCGCGCTCCATGTCGGCGTTCTTGAAGCGGAAGCCCAGCCGGATGAACGCGTCCAGGATCGCCTTCTGCACCGGCAGCGGATGCACGTTGATCGGGTCCAGGTCACCGGAGTCGATGGCACGGGCGATCGCCAGCTCCGTGCTCACCCCGATGTTCATGCCGCGCAGCGACTGACCGTCGATCATCGTGATCGGCGTCTCCCAGGGGATCTCCAGCCCGAACGGCACCGAGTGCACCGCGCCAGCCTGCAACTCGAAGGCGTCGCCGAGCCGCACCTTGGCGAACTCGATGTTCTGCTTGTACTCCTCGTCGCCGCTCTCCACCTCGACCTTCGCCTTCAGACCCACCGACAGGCCCTGGATGTCCTGGTTCACGGACCCGCCCTGGATCCGCACCTCACCCTGGACGACGCCGCCCGGCACGACATTGACCTCGGTCAGCACGGTCTCGACCGAAGCCCCACCGGCCCCCAGGCTCGCGAGCAGCTTCTTGAACGCCATGACTCTCCCTTTACGTGTGGGTCCTTGATCCCTACAAACGCGATCCGGCCGCCGCCGGTTCCGCGCCACACCCCGACAACGGGAAGGAGCCTTGACCAGCCCTTGGCACACCCCGGCTGGACTACGCTCGTCGGCCATGATCACGCCCCCGGACCGTATCCCCCTGCCACGCGCGTTCTTCGACCGCCCCGTTCTGGAGGTCGCCCCCGACCTCCTCGGCCGCCTCCTCGTCCGCACCACCCCCGACGGCCCGATCACCCTGCGCATCACAGAGGTCGAGGCCTACGACGGCCCCAACGACCCCGGCTCCCACGCCTATCGCGGTCCGACGGCCCGCAACGCGGTGATGTTCGGTGCGCCCGGGCACGTCTACGTCTACTTCACCTACGGCATGTGGCACTGCATGAACCTGGTGTGCGGTCCGGAGGGCACCGCCCGGGCGGTCCTGCTCCGGGCCGGCGAGATCGTCGAGGGCGCCGCACTCGCCCGCAAACGTCGACTCTCGGCCCGGAACGACAGAGAACTGGCCAAAGGACCCGCCCGGCTGGCCACCGCCCTGGACGTGGACCGGACCCTGGACGGCACCGACGCGTGCACCTCCGCCGAGACACCGCTCAGAATGCTCACCGGCAGCCCGGTCGTCCCCGACCAGGTGTGCAGCGGTCCACGCACCGGCGTCTCCGGGGACGGTGCCGTCCACCCCTGGCGCTTCTGGATCGCCGACGACCCCACGGTGAGCCCGTACCGAGCGCACACCCCGAGGCGTCGGTCAAGTTGACGCGCCCCACCAGGCTGCGTAATGTAGCCCGAGCCGCTTGAACCGGGTACGGCAGTTGTCAGCAGCCGGAAGCGGCCAACCCACTACCTACGACTCCCCCTCAGCGGGGGCGATTTCGGCGTGTCCGTATGCCTGAATTCGAACTCGCGGGACTCGATTATGAGTCCCCACGGGAATCGGTTAACGTAGTGAATGTCGAAAGGCCGACAGGCGAAAGCCCAAAACCTTTGGCACTCCCGCCGACAGGGAATCCGGACCGGAAACGGTCTGATAGAGTCGGAAACGCAAGACCGAAGGGAAAAGCCCGGAGGAAAGCCCGAGAGGGTGAGTACAAAGGAAGCGTCCGTTCCTTG
>NZ_JBEXET010000020.1:0-139602 GCF_040606415.1 Streptomyces sp. NPDC005423
CGACGACCGTGCACACCGTCGTCAGCGAGTGGCCCGCGGTGCTGTCCACGATCGGCACCGCGTAGGCGACGCTTCCGCCCCCCGACGACCCGGTCTCACGGGGGGACCGACCGGGCAGGTCAGCCCGCCGTGATGCGCAGACTGATCGTGCGGGCCTCCGGCCGCAGCGCGAACTGGGGCCGTACGTCGGGGCCGCACGACCGCGAACCGAGGCCGTGCTGCGCCGCGTCGAGGGTCAGCCGGCTCGTCGTCGAGACGGGGAGTTCGTACGGGTGGGCCGCCCGGGCGAGCTCCTGGGGCGTGTGACGGCTGAGTGTGAAGCCGGGCCGCCGCCCCCGTGCGTCGGGCAGCGCCTCGATCAGCAGCACCTCCACACCTCCGCTGGTGAGCTTCAGCCGGCGCAGGCCCGACCGGTGGCCGGTCTCCTGGGGCCGCGCGTAGTCGACCGAGAGGTCCTCCACGCGGGCGGAGAAGAGACCGGTGCGCGCCGCCCGCAGACTGTCCGGGTACGACTCCGCCGGGCCCAGCCCGAACCACTCGGCGCCGTCGACGGGTGCCGCGCCGTCGGGCAGGTCGAAGCGGATGCCGATCCGCGGCCACACGGTGCTCCAGCCGCTCGACGGGCTTGTCTCCACGCGAAGTCGGAGTGCGCCCGCTTCGGCTTCGAGCGACCACTCGGACTCCACCATGACGAACAGCGCGGAGTCCGCCGCGGCTACCTTGTCGAGCGTGCGCAGCGCGTCCGCTGTCCGCTCCACCGAGATCCGGCGTGCGGTCAGCCGGTCGAGACCGTCGCGCCGCCACAACTCGGCGCTGGACACCCCCGGCAGACTCGCGTCACTGTCCCCGACCCCGTCCGAGGGGCTCTCGTCGTTGTCGGTCGGGGCGCGGAACAGCTCAAGTCGCGGACCGGACACGGCGCGGCCGGCGAGGCGCACGAGGACGCCGTCCACGAACTCGGCTCCGCCGAGCGTCAGCGTGCCACCGTCGGGGCGCCAGCCCGTCCGGTGCCGAACGGCGGGCGCGGGGACGCGCGGTGAACGGTCGGCCTGGGCGGTGGCCACCACATGGCCCGCGGGGGCCCAGGGCGCGGCTTCCGCAAGTACCGCGTCGATCGTCAGCCAGGTCTCGCCCTCGTGCGCCACCGGCACCGGCGGGAGAGACACCCGGACCGACTCTCCCGCCGCGACCACCGGGACCTCCAACTCCCCGTCCGCCACCGGCTTTCCGTCGTGCTCGACGCGCCAGCGGAAGCGCAGGTCGGACGTGTCCGCCGAGTGCCGCAGGCTGGTCACCGCGACCTGGTCGCCGTCGAAGACGAAACGGAGCGGCTGTACGACCGCCTTGTACTCGTGCAGGCTCGGCGTCGGGACGTCGTCGCTCAACAGCATGCCGTCCATGACGAAGTTGCCGTCGTGCACGACCTCGCCGAAGTCGCCCCCGTAGGCGTGGTATTGGGTACCGTCCGCCGTCGTCGCCAGGATGCCGTGGTCGCGCCACTCCCAGACGAACCCGCCGTGCAGCCGCGGGTGTGCACGCACCAGCGCCTCGTACTGGTCGAGCGAGCCCGGCCCGTTGCCCATGGCGTGGGCGTACTCGCACAGCAGGAACGGCTTGGCGCGCTGCCGGGCGCTCTGCGCGGGGGTGCAGTTCAGCAGCGGCGGGCCGGAGCCGTCGGTGCCGATCGCCTCGGTCTCCGGCACCGAGGCGTACATACGGGAGTACACGTCGGTGTACTCGCCGGTGTAGTCGCCCTCGTAGTGCACCGGCCGTCCGGCGTCCCGGGCGTGCACCCAGGCCGACATCGCGGCGAGGTTGCTGCCGGTGCCCGACTCGTTGCCGAGGGACCACATCACGATGCTCGGGTGGTTCTTGTCCCGCTCGACCGTCCGCCGGACGCGGTCGAGGTACGCGTCGCGCCACGCCGGGTCGTCGCTCGGGTTGCCGACCCAGCCGCCGCCTTCGAAGCCGTGCGTCTCCAGGTCGCATTCGAGCACCACCCAGAAGCCGAGTTCGTCGGCGAGGTCGAGCAGGCGCGGGTGCGGCGGGTAGTGGCTGGTGCGGATGGCGTTCACGTTGAACCGCTTCATGCGGGCCAGGTCCTCGCGGGCGTGCTCCTCGTCGAAGACCCGGCCGCGCACGGGGTGCGCCTCGTGGCGGTTGACGCCGTGGAAGACGACCCGGGCGCCGTTGACCAGGAATTGGTCGCCGCGGATCTCGACCGTACGGAAGCCCAGCCGCAGCGCGACGCTCTCCGCCGCCGTCGACACGGTGGCGTCGTACAGGCGGGGCCGCTCGGCCGACCACGGCCGCACCGCGCCGACGTCAACCACGTTCATTTCGGCGGGGGTTGTCCAGACCTGCTCGACGCCGAGTTCGGGGATGCGCAGGGTGACCGGGAACGCCGACGCCTCGGCGGTGACCTCCGCCTCGACGTGTCCGTGCCCGTCGTGGAACCCGGTCCGCAGCCAGACGTCCTCGATGCCGCCGGCCGGCCGGCCGGTCAGCGTGACGTCGCGGAAGATGCCCGGCAGCCACCACTGGTCCTGGTCCTCGACATAGCTGGCCGCCGACCACTGGTGGACCCGGACCGCGACGACGTTGTCGCCCGGACGCACCGCCCCGGAGACGTCGAACTCGTGGGCCAGCCGGCTGCCGCTCGCGCTGCCGATGTCGACACCGTTGACCCAGACCCGGAAGAGCGACTCCACGCCGTCGAAGCGCAGCACGATCCGCTCGGCGCCCGACCAGTCGGCGGGCAGGACGAAGTGACGCCGGTAGTCGCCGGTGGGGTTCTCGTCCGGGACGTGCGGCGGGTCGATCGGGAACGGATACCGGATGTTGGTGTAGATCGGCCGGCCGTGGGCGCCGTCGCCTTTCAGCACCCAGTGGGACGGCACCGGGATGCTGTCCCAGGCGTCGTCGTCGAAGGCTTCGGCCGCGAAGTCCTCGGCCACCGAGGCGGTGGCCGACAGCCGGAAGCGCCAGGCTCCGTCGAGGGAGAGCGAGGGAGCGTCGGAGTGCAGCCACGAGCGGGCCGGGCGCAGCGCGCCGCGCGCGGGTGAGGGGTCCGAAACGTACGCGGAGGGCTCGGTGGGCAAGACGTCACAACTTTCGTGGTGGCAGTGGGGGTTGGGGTTGGGGTTGGGGCTTCGGGCGGGCTAGCGGAGGAAGACGGTGCGGATCTCCCAGGGACCGAGGGCGAGTTCGAGTCCGTCGGCGACCGGCTCGGCGGCCAGTGGGCGGCCGAGCAGGTCGACCGTCGTCGCCTCGGTGAACGCCCCGGTGACCCGAACGACCGTCCCGGTGGCGCTCATCGCGGTCAGCCGCACCTCGGTCGCGGACGCCTTGCCCGACGGGGGGGCGACGAACACCCGGCGAGTGCGACGAGGGCCGCTGCCGACACGGCGGCGGCGAGACGGGTGCGCGTGACTGTCTTGCTCATGTCTTCCGTTCCAGAGGACGCCTAGCGGCGGCGCCAGGCGGGTCGACGTTGACAGCTCAGGCGGGGAGGCCTTCTGGTGGGAGATGCTCCGTGAGCGTTCACGTGAACGCTCACGGGAGCGCTCACGGGAGCGTGGTACGGAGTGGTTCGGAGTTTGCGCCGATCCACGGCCGAGTGTCAAGACTTACGAGTCGCCGACGGGTCCGACCGGTTACGGAGCAGCCCATGGCCCCTCTGACCACCGGAGCGACGCTCCCGACCGCCCCGGCCGCCGGGCCGGATATGACCGTCGGGTACCCGGCGCCGAGGTCGCACCGCGGCTTCGGTGCGGGGCATACTCGGTCTCCCTACGGCGCGCTCGCGTCGGCCCAGTACGGAGGTAAGTGATGGCGTCGTCGGGGACCGGACCCCGCAGAGTGACGATTCACGATGTGGCCCGGACCGCCGGAGTCTCCCGGCAGACGGTGTCGCGGGCGCTCAACGACAAGGGCGAGATCGACGTCACCACCAAGCAGCGCGTCCTCGACGCCGCGCTCGCCCTGGGCTACCGCCCCAGCAGGTTCGCCCGAGGGCTCGTACGACAGGACACCATCAGCGTCGGGCTGGTCATCCCCGACCTCCTCAACCCCTTCTTCACCGAGGTCGCCGCGGCGGCTCTGGACGCCGCCAGGTCCCGCGGCTGGCACGTCGTCGTCTACGGCACCGGTGACCGCGTCGAGGAGGAGCGCGCCACGCTCCAGGTGATCGCCTCCCAAGTCGACGCCGTGGTCGGCTACTTGAGTCAACCGGAGGACGAGATCGACAGGCTGGCCCGCGGGCTGCCCGTCGTGCTCATCGACCGGGAGCTCAGCACCGAGCGGTTCAGCTCCATCCGGATCGACGGCGAGCAGGGCGTCCGCGCGGCCATCGCGCACCTCGCCGAGGCGGGCCACCGGCGCATCGGCATGCTCGACCACGCCGGCCGTTCCGAGCCCAGCGTCCGCCACGCCTGGTTCGCCGACGCAATGGCCGCCTGCGGGCTCGACGCCGGCTCGGTGAGCCGCGCCGACCAGAGCGTGGAGGGCGGGGAGGCCGCGCTGAAGGATCTCCTCGCCCGGCACCCGGACGTGACCGCCGTGTTCGCCTTCAACGACATCGTCGCCATAGGCGCGCTGCGCGCGGCACGCAGGCTCGGCCGCGTGGTCCCCCGCGACCTCGCGGTGATCGGTTTCGACGGCCTCCAGCTGGGCGCGCTCGTCGAGCCGCCGCTGTCCACCGTGGCCCTGGACACCCGAGGACTCGGCGCCCTCGTGGTGGAACAGACGGCGCGACTGCTGACCGGCGAGACCCCGCTCGGCCGTGACCGACTCGTGGTGGGCGCGGAGTTGAGGCTGCGGGAGTCGGCGTAGGCGTGATCGGGGGGCCGTCGGTTGCCCCGCGCGCTCCTCGCGCGATCCCTTGGGGTGCAGGCCGGATACAGTGCGCGAGACGGCAGCCTGGGCAGAGAGGGCAAGCGTGACCGACACCAGCAGCACCCGACCCGCCGACAGCGAGGCGCAGGCTCCGCGGCAGAGCCGACTGCACCGCCTGATGCGCTACCTCCCCCTGATCGCCCCCGTCCTGCTGTGGGCCGTGCCCTGCTGGGTGCTCCTGCACAGCGGCCAGCACTGGCCGCTGCCCGTCACGCTCGCCGGCACCGCCCTGTTCGCCCTCGGCCTCGTCGGTATGCCGCTCGCGATGGGCCGCGGCCACGGCCGACGCCAGCAGGACCGGGCGGCGATCGTCGGTGACACCCTGCTGGGCACCAGCTGGGTCCTGTTCACCTGGTCCGTCCTGCTCGGTGTCCTCCTGCGGCTCGCCCTGACCGTGACCGGCGTCGGCGAGAGCCAGGACCGCGCCCGGATCGTCACCTGGGCCGTCCTCGGCATAACCGCCGTCCTACTCGTCTGGGGTTACGCCGAAGCCCGCCGCGTGCCACGCGTGCGCCGACTCGATGTGCAACTCCCGCGGCTCGGTGCCGGGTTGGACGGCACCCGCGTCGTCCTCATCACCGACACCCACTACGGTCCCCTCGATCGCACGCGCTGGTCGGAACGGGTCTGCGAGACGGTGAACACCCTGGAAGCCGACCTGGTCTGCCACACCGGCGACATCGCGGACGGCACCGCCGAACGCCGCCGCGCGCAGGCCGCCCCGCTCGGAACCGTGCGGGCCACCAACGCCCGGGTCTACGTCACCGGCAACCACGAGTACTACAGCGAGGCCCAGGGCTGGGTCGACCTGATGGACGAGCTGGGCTGGGAACCGCTGCGCAACCGCCATCTGCTACTGGAACGCGGAGGCGACACCCTCGTGGTCGCCGGCGTGGACGACGTCACCGCCGAGTCCTCCGGCCTGGCAGGCCACCGCGCCCATCTCGCCGGAGCCCTGCACGGCGCCGATCCCGACCTGCCCGTCCTGCTCCTGGCACACCAGCCCAAGTTCATCGACCGGGCGGCAGCCCACGGCGTCGACCTCCAGCTCTCCGGCCACACCCACGGCGGCCAGATCTGGCCCTTTCACCACCTGGTCCGCATCGACCAGCCCGCCCTCGCCGGCCTCAGCCGGCACGGCCTCCGCACCCTCCTCTACACCAGCCGCGGCACCGGCTTCTGGGGCCCGCCGTTCCGCGTCTTCGCCCCCAGCGAGATCACCCTGCTCGTGCTCCGCTCCCCGCACCTGCCCACCTCGAGGTAGCACTCGACGGGCCGGCACATCAGCTTGAGCGGTCCACGAGCCGAGGGCCGCGGCGTGGAGAGTGATGGCGATGCCCTATCTCCACGTATCGGTGGAATGGGAGTCCCTCGCCTGGAGGGGAGCGTTCCAACTGGCGAGCAGCTTCAGGAGATCTTCGGCGGCGGATCCGGGTTCGGCCGTGCACGTGCAGACATGCACCGCGATGTGAGCGGAGATCGGCAAGTCCATCGACTGGTAGGAGAGGCGCAGCTCGCCGGCGCGGGGATGCCGGAACGTCTTGGATCCCTGTTGGTGGATGAGGATGTTGTGGCTGGCCCACCGTTTCCGGAACTCCGCGCTCGCGTCGGACAGTTCACCGACGAGGTCGCGGATGCTTTCGTGGTTCGGGTTCCGTCCGGCTTCGGCGCGCAGTGAAGCGACCAGCATGTCGGCGGTCTCGTGCCAGTTGCCATAGAAGTCCTGGGCGCCGGGGTCGAGGAAGTGGTATCGGGCCAGGTTGGCTCGGCTGTGATCGCGGTTGGTGTCGCTGGCGAAGAGCGGCGCGTAGAGGGCCCGTCCCAGCGCGTTGACCGCCAGCACGTCCTGGCGGCTGTCGCTGACCATCGCGGCGGAGAGTGTCATGCCGTCCAGCAGCCACTGGATGTTCGCCGGCAGCGGCGGGGTCGGCTCGGGACCAGGTGCGGAGGCGGAGGAACGGGCGGCCTGCGCCAGTTCGAGCAGGTAGGTCCGCTCCTCGTCGTCCAGTCGCAGGGCGCGGGCGACGGCTTCGAGGACTCCCCTGGACACGCCGTTGATGTTTCCCCTCTCCAAGCGCACGTACCACTCGGTGCTGACCCCCGCCAGAACGGCGACCTCCTCGCGTCGCAGCCCGGGGACCCTGCGTCGGCCCGCCACAGGGAAACCGACCTGATCCGGCGTGATACGGGCTCGGCGGCTGATCAGGAAGTCCCGGACGTCGGCCCGGTTCCCGGAACCGTCTGCGGAGTCGCGTTCCATGCGTTCACGGTACACAGGCGGCACGTCTGGAAGGGGGTCGCGTTTCTACCCCCATAAACCGGCCCTGCCACGGGCGTGGACGGACCGCTTGCATGGTCAGCGGCCCGCGACCCGGTTCTGTGTCACGGGCGTCGACCCACCCCCATCACCCGTCAAGGAGCAACACGTCATGCGCGCAACCCTGATGTACGGCGCCGGCGACGTCCGCGTCGAGGACGTTCCCGATCCCGTGCTTTCGGAGCCGACCGACGCTCTGGTCCGCATCACCGCCGCCTGTATCTGCGGAACCGACCTGTGGCCGTACGGCTCGATGCCGGCGGGCAGCGGCCCGGCCCGAATGGGGCACGAGTTCGTCGGTGTCGTCGAGGACATCGGGTCGGAGGTCACCACCGTCAGCAAGGGGGACGTGGTCGTCGCCCCGTGGTTCATCAGCGACGGCACGTGCGAGTACTGCCGGGAAGGTCTGCATACCGCCTGTGTGCACGGCGGTATCTGGGGCAACGGGCCGCACGGGGGCGCCCAGGCCGAGGCGATACGGGTCCCCTTCGCCGACGGCATGCTGGTCAAGCTGCCCGTCGCGGCCGACTCGGCGCTGATGCCGTCCCTGCTCACGCTCTCCGACGTGTTCGGCACCGGCCACCACGCGGCGGTCGCCGGAGGCGTCGCGGCCGGTTCCACGGTCACGGTGGTCGGCGACGGTGCGGTCGGCCTCCTGTCGGTACTGGCCGCCAAGCGGCTGGGTGCGGAGCGGATCATCCTCATGGGCCGGCACACGGCACGCACCGACCTCGGCCGCGCGTTCGGAGCCACCGACGTCGTCGCCGCGCGCGGCCAGGAAGGCACCGCACTGCTGCGCCAACTCACCGATGGGCAGGGCACGCACGTCGTCATCGAGGCGGTCGGCAGTCGCGACGCCTACGACCAGGCCGTCGGAGCGGTGCGCCGCGGCGGCACCATCAGTCGCGTCGGCGTCCCCCAGTACGAGGAGGCCCCCATCGGGCTGGGCAGCCTGTTCGTGGGCAACATCCGTCTCGTCGGCGGGCCCGCGCCCACCCGGGCCTACGTCGGCGCTCTCCTGCCCGACATCCTCGACGGTCTCATCGAACCCGGAAAAGTCTTCGACGTGAGCACCGACCTGTCCGGCGTCCCGGCCGGCTACCAGCGGATGGCCGACAGGGAGAACCTCAAGATCCTCGTCCGCCCCTGACACCGAACGCGCGCGTGCCCGCACCCTGTCCGCGCTCCCCGTCACGTCCTCGCATCACGGAAGGTTCGCCATGTCCAGAAAGATCGCCCGTCGCCGTCTCGGCGCCACCTTGGCCGCCGTAACGTCCCTCCTGGTTCTCGGCTCGGCCTCAGCAGCGGACGCCGTACCGCATCGTCCGAGCGCCATCGACCGCTACATCGTCCCCGGGGAGCAGACCCACCCCGAGGGCATTGCCCGCCAGGCCGGCACCCCGTACTTCTTCGTCAGCGGCACGAACGACGGGGCGATCTACCGCGGGCGGGTGGATCGACGCGAACTGGAGGTGTTCCTGCCCGGCGGAGAGGACGGCCGCACCACCGCGGTCGGCATGAAGATCAGCCATGGCCGGCTGATCGTCGCGGGCGGGGCCACGGGCAAGGTCTTCGTCTACGACGTCCGTAGCGGTGCGCTGCTGCACGTCTTCGATTCCGGCGCGAGGAACACCCTCGTCAATGACGTCGCGATCGCTCCCGACGGCGACGCCTACGTCACCGACTCCTACAACCCGGCCCTCTACCGGATCACCGCGGCGCAACTGGCGAGCGAACAGGTTGACCAGGAACTCCACGTGGCGGTCGACTTCGAAGGCACGCAGGTCACTTACGAGGACGGCATCAACGGCAACGGTGTGGTCGTCACTGCCGACGGCCGCTACGTACTGATGGCGGACACCAACTCACGTGCCCTGTACCGCATCAGCACCAGCACAGGCGTCATCACGCACATGGACCTCGGCGGAGGGAGTGACATCGGCGCCGACGGCCTGCTGCTGCGCGGTGACCATCTGTACAGCATCACCAGTCTCGACCACCCTGAGGGCGAGATCAGCATCCTCCGACTCTCCCATGACTACGCCCGGTTGGAGGTCGTCCGGAAGATCAACGGCAAAGGCATGGACCATCCCTCGACCGCCGCTTTCGACGGTCGCGACCTGTTGGTGGTGAACTTCCAGTGGATGATCGATCACCCCGACCTGCCGTTCACCGTGGTACGCGTGACGCCTGACAACGTTTAGCAGGCCGATGAGGACGTTGGTGTGGGGCTGTCCGGCCGTCAGGCCGGACAGCCCCTCCCGGTCAGGTGCCGATCGGTGCGAGATGCCAGGTGCTACCGGCAGGCATGAGCCCGAGGTCGGTCAGCCGGCGGAGACCACGCCCACTTCCGTTCACCGGCACAGCCGGATCGCGCCCGGCCACTGGTCGACGCCTGCTATGCGGCGTTGTCCATGCCGAGGAACAGGTGGGAGATGCGCCACTCGCCGGTGACACGCTTGAGCGTGAACGTGTAGAAACCGGTGGTGACGATGGTCGGGCTCCCGCCCGCGTTCGATGTCAGCATCAGGTACGCCCGCACCGCGACCGTGTCCGCGTCCGCGTCGGAGAAGGTGACGTTGACGATGTTGTGCCTGCGCTGATCAGTCTGCGTGTCCATCGCGGCTCGTACGAAGTCGAGGATCGCCACGGAGCCGACCAGCGGGCCGAGTTGGGCCTCGCCGGCGATCGTGAACGTCCAGGTGGCGTCCTCGGTCAGGACGTCCGCCAACGCCGTCAGGTCGCGCTGGTCCAAGGCGAAGGCATAGCGCATCAGCGTCTGCTCCACGGCGAACCGCGCCGCGGGGTCAAGATCTACGCCCGCCGGGGGCACTGCCTTGAGGTAGGCGCTTGCCCAGCCGGGTGCTGCGGTCGTCGTCACGTCGGACCTCGTTCTGTTCTGGTCTCGGAGGAAGGGCGGGACGTGCTCTCACGCGACGGTGAGCACGATCTTGCCCTGGATGTGGCCGCGGGCGGCTCGTACGTGCGCCTCTCGGGCCTGCGCGAGCGGGAAGGTGCTGTCGATCGCGACGTGCACGGTGCCGGCGTCGAGCAGGCGTCCGAGTTCTGCGAGCTGCGGACCGTTCGAGCGCACCTGGGTGCTCGATACCGTCACGCCCAGCCTCGCGGCCTCCTCGGGGTCGAACTCGCCGAAGAAGACGGGGAACAGTGCGCCACCACGCTTGAGTGTGCGCAGGAAGCGATGGCTGGTGGGACCGCCGACGGTGTCGAGGACGAGGTCGAGGTCGCGCGCGACCTCTTCCGGGCGGGTCCTGCTGTAGTCGATGACCTCGTCGGCGCCGAGCTTGTGCAGGAATGACTCGTGCGCGCCTGACGCCACCGCGATGACGTGCGCGCCCTTCCACTTCGCCAGCTGCACTCCGAAGTGCCCCACTCCGCCCGCGGCGCCGTTGACGAGCACCGTCGTGTCTGTGCCGAGGGGGACCGGGTGATGCCGGGCGGCCTGGAACGGTGACGGATGGTCGTGGCCGAGTTCGAGCAGGAACTGCCATGCGGTGAGCCCCGCCATGGGCGCTCCCGCAGCGTGCACATGGTCGATGCCGGCGGGCTTGCGGGCCAGATCCGACGCGGGGGCGACCACGTACTCGGCATAGGCGCTGCCGTCGAAGCCGGGGAACCGGATCATGCCGTAGACCTCGTCGCCCACGGAGAATCCGTCCACGTCGTCGGCGACGGCCTCGACGACGCCCGACACATCCGTTCCGGGGATGACGGGCAGGTCGATCCGCGGCCTCATCTCGACGGGCATGACGGTCAGTCCGTCGCGCAGGTACCAGTCGGGCGGGTTGACGCCCACCGCGTGCACGCGGACCAGGACCTCACCCGGCTTCGGCTCGGGCACCGGGACGTCCTCGTAGCGCAGCACCTCCGGGCCGCCGTGCTCGTGCAACCGAATCGCCTTCATCGTGTTCCTGGCCATTGCTTTGCCCTTCGACGCAAGTGGATTACTCTAAACGGGTCAGCGATCCGAATATACGGGTCACTGACCCGCTTAGCAAGGAGAGGACTCGTGCGAGCTGACGCCCAGAAGAACTACGACCAGTTGCTGGCGGTCGCGAGCGTCGTCGTGACCGAGGAGGGTGCCGGTGCGTCGCTCCGCGACATCGCCCGCCGGGCGGGTGTCGGGCTGGGCACGATGCATCGCCACTTCCCCACCCGCGAGACCCTGCTCGAAGCTCTGCTCCGGACGGGCTTCGACGGCCTCACGGCGCGAGCGGCCGAACTGGAGGTGTCCGGCTCGGCCGGGGACGCCCTCGCGTCCTGGCTACGCGAGTTCGTGGCGTGCGCGGCCAACTATCGGGGCGTCATCGCGTCCATGGTGGCCGCCATCGAGGACCCGGAATCGGCACTTCACGCCTCGTGCGTCGGGATGAAGGCGGCCGGCGCCCGGCTCCTCGTGCGCGCCCAGGCCGAAGGCGCGGCCCGGACCGACATCGACGGCACCGACCTGTACGCCATAGCCGGAGGGCTCGCCTGGGTGAGCGACCAACCCGCGTTCGCGGCCCGCACCGACCACCTCTTCGACGTCGTCACCAGCGCGATCCTGCGGGACCGAGCGACCAGCCGCTGACGTCCCAGGGACTGTTCGGCCCGGCGGACCGGGGACGGCCATCCGTCCCTGCCGGCGCGTTCGTCAGTCGGACGCCCCCGTGAACTGCCGTTGCCTCGCGGTCTCCGCCTCGGTGGTCGCCATCCGGTGTGTGGTGCGGCGCAGCAGCGGCGGGGTGATGACGGAGGTCACCACCGCGACGAGGACGACGATGGTGTACGAGGTGGTGGTCAGGACGCCGAGATGGAGGCCGACCGAGGCGACGATGATCTCGACGACGCCGCGGGCGTTCAGGCCGACACCGATCGCCAGCGCTTCCTGGCGGTCCAGGCGGCCGAGCCGGGCACCCCAGTAACCGCCGGCGAACTTGGCGACGACGGCCACCGCCAGCGTGCCCGCCCCCGCGAGGAGCACCGTCCGGTGGCGCAGGGTGGAGAGGTCCGCCTGGAGGCCCGCGTTGGCCAGGAACAAGGGGGCGAGCGTCGACATGACGAAGACCCGCATGGAGTCCAGGGACCTGCGGCCCGGCGTACCGAGGGAACCCACGACGATGCCGCACAGGAAGGCGCCCAGGACGGGCTCCATGCCGAGCGCGTGAGTGCCTGCGGCGGACAGCATGATCAGTACGACGATCACGGGGACGCCTGCCTCCGGCGCGCCCGGACGTCCGGCCAGTCCCAGCGCCGTCCGGGCCAGTGGCCGCGCGGCCAGCACGGTGAACGCCAGCACAAGGAGCAGACAGGCGAGCGACTCCAGGACCACCGAGGTGCCCAGCCCCCGGGTCACCGTGGCGGACACGATCGACAGCAGCAGCCAGCCCACGACATCGCTGATGGCGGCCGAGCCGACGATGAGCTGACCGATGTCGCGGTGCAGCAGCCCCATGTCGAGCAGGGTCTTGGCTATGACGGGCAGTGCGCTCACCGCGACCGCGACGCCGATGAACAGCGCGAAGACCGGCCGGTCGGCGCTGTGCCCCATCAGGGAGCGCGGCAGCAGGAAGCCGAGACCGAACCCGAGACCGAGCGGCAGCAGGACACTGCCCAGACTGACGAAGCCGATGGCCCCGCTCCTGCTGCGGAGCAGATCCAGGTCTACGTGGGCTCCGGTGATCCCGACCAGGAGCAGCACGCCGAGTTGTGCCACGGCCGCCAGCAGCTGCGTCTGGTCCGTCTCGCGCGGCAGCAGCCAGCCGGACGCGGCGGGCAGCACGTGCCCGAAGACCGACGGCCCGAGCAGCACTCCGGCCGCCAGCTCACCGACCACCGCGGGGAGCCCGAACCGGGAGGCCACCCTGCCCAGCGCCAGCGCGACGGCAAGCAGAACGCTGACCTGCAACAAGAAGACCAGCATCTGATGACTGCCGATGCCGGGCACCGGCCCCGCGGCCAACACCATGACGTGTCCTTTCTGGAACGCGACTCAGGCCCGGGGAATGAGGAATCGCCACGGGTAGAGATTGGCTGGTGGGGAATGGGTGGGGGAGTCGTCGCGCGTATTGACGGGTGGGCGCGCGGAGGCGGATCCGGCGCGTCGGAACCGAGCCGGCCTTTCTCGTCAGGGGGAAACGCGGTCACGGAAACGTCGAGGGAACGGCCGCCCACCGTTGCCTCCGATTTGTCGCGCCGAGGCGCCAATCAGGCGGCGGCCACTTCTGTTTCTGATGCCGGGCGCGGCATGTCCTCCTGAGTCGCTCCGCCACGTACCGCGAACGGGGTGCGGAACGCACGCGCGGCCGTCAACTCGGGATGAGGAGTCTGCGTTTCGCACCCTTCCGACAGCTTGGCGACGAGCTGACGACAACAGTCCGAACAGCGATGAGGAGCAGATCGGTCGCCATCTTCCCAGGACGGAGTTGGCTTGTCGATATGGCCTTGGAAAGGGTTGGCCGCGAGGCGTCGTCCGCGTGGATTTACGGATACACGCATGCGCCGGGCGGCACGGCTGGAGCGCCGAAGTGGGGCGAGGTCCGTTACTCGCACCGTCCTGCCGCAGCTCCCGTGTGCGGCATGCGGACGGTGCTGGACTCCGTCGCGTTCAGGCCGCGACGACACCGTCCGCGAGCTCCAACTCGGCCTGCCCGCTTGGCTGATGGGGTGCGGTCACCTCCGGCTCTCCGCCGTGCGCCCCGACGACTCCGGCGGGCCGCCGACGACCGACCGGGCGCCCGATGGCCGGATTCCGACATCATTTCTGCCCCTATGGTCCAATTTTTTACTTTCATCCTCCCTATTTATGTCACCGTCTTGACGCACGCCGAAGCGGAGTGCACCCTTACGTTAAGGAATTCCGCCCATCCGTCGGATCACGACGGATTCCGAGGTTAAGCACATGAGCGTGTCAGCGCTCAGTAGAAGCAACTCTCCTCCTTCAGACGGCGCGGTACTCACCCCCGATTCCTGACAGGCCAGAGGCCTGCCAGACGGGAACGTTCTGTAGCAGTCCTTTCCAAGGACAGCGTTCCACCACTTCTTCCCCTTCTCCGTTCCCGCTGGGGCATTCTCCGTTCCCGCCGGGGCAACGTTGTCACGTCGGGCTGCGGCGCGGAATCGAGCGCCGAAACCGGCTTCTCAAGCAATGTGAAACGATGGGTGACCGAGAGAATCCGGGGGCGGGCCATGCAGACGTCCGATGTGCTGATCAGCGGCTTAGGGGCTTTTCTGCCGGACCGCGTTCCTATCGGCTGGGCGGTCGAGCGGGGACTGATCGACCGGACCGCGGCAGAGGAATACGGAATCACGAGTGTCACCGTCGCGGGCGATATCCCCGCGCCCGAATTGGCGGTGCGGGCATGCCGGCAGGCGCTCGAACGGGCCGGGCAGAATCCCGCGTCCCTCAGCCTGCTGCTCTACGTCAGCGTCTGGTACCAGGGCCCCCACGGCTGGTGTCCGCAGTACTACGTGCAGCGGCACATGGACGCGGGCCGGGCCACCGCGGCCGAGGTCAGACAGGGCTGCATGGGCATGTTCTCCGCCCTGGAACTGGCGGCCAGTCACCTCATGGCCTCCGCCGAGCACGAGGCCGCTCTCGTCACCTCCGGGGACAACTTCACGTCGGAGCTGCTGGAACGCTGGCGGTTCAGCCCGCACTTCGTCATGGGCGACGCCGGCTCCGCCGTCGTCCTCAGCCGGCGGAGGGGTTTCGCCCGGCTCAAGTCCGTCAACGCGGTCACCCTCCCCGGGTACGAGGCCATGCACCGCGGGCCCGAACCCCTGTTTCCGCCGGGAGCCGGGCTGCCGGGCAAACTCGACTTCGGCGACTCCAAGGACCGCTGGCTCGACGGCCCGGACCGGGACCCGGCAGGCCCCCTGAAACTCGTGGCGGCGCAGGACGAACTCATCGGCCGCACCCTCGACGAGGCCGGGATCACCATGGACGACGTCACCCGCGTCGCCTACGCCAACGGGTCCCGGGAACGCGTCGAAGGACGCGCGATGATCCCGCTCGGTCTGCCGATGTCCCTCTCGACATGGGAACAGGGGCGCACCGTCGGCCACATCGGTGCCAGCGACCAGGTGGTGGCGCTCGAACAGTTGCTGCTCTCCGGCGAACTACGACGCGGGGACCACTTCCTGATGCTCGGCGTGGGACCCGGTCTGAACATCGCGTGCGCCGTCATCGAGATCGTCGAGACGCCACCCTGGTCCTCCGCCCGTCCGGCCACCGCTTGCTGAAAGGCGTCACATGGACTTCAGCCGGAGCGCTGAACAACAGGAGCGGTACGCGCGGACCAGCGCGGCCGCTCGGGACCTTCCCTCCGGTTCTTCCCCCGGCGGATTCCACCGGGACGGCTGGCAGGAACTGGCCGGCCTCGGACTGCTCGGCGCGGCCGTCCCGGAGAAGCACGGCGGTGCGGGCCTCGGCGCCCTCGACACGGCCCTCCTCTACGAGGCCGCGAGCGAGGGCGGCGCGGACACCGGTGTGTTGTTCGCCGCCGCGGCCCATCTCTTCGCCTGTGTCCGGCCGGTGGTGGAGTTCGCGCTCCCGAAGACGCGGAAGGCGCTGCTGCCCGCCCTGTGCGCGGGTGAACTGATCGCGGGGAACGCCATGACGGAACCGGAGGCGGGATCGGACGTCTCCAGACTGTCGACCCGGGCCACCAAGGTGGACGGCGGATATCTCCTCGACGGGGTCAAGAGCTTCGTCAGCAACGGCCCGGTCGCCGGTCTCTACGTCACCTACGCGACCACGGATCCGGACGGCGGGTACTTCGGTTCCACCGCGTTCGCCGTGGACCGCGACTCCCCCGGTCTGGTCGCGGGCGCGCCGATGGAGAAGTCCGGGCTGGCGGCCTGCCAGGCCGGCGAGGTGCGGTTCACCCAGTGCTTCGTACCCGACGACCGGGTGCTGGGAAGCCCCGGTCAGGGGCAGTTGGTGTTCCAGACGTCGATGCAGTGGGAGCGGTCCTGTCTGTTCGCGATCTACCTGGGCCAGCAGGAGCGTCTCCTCCGGCGATGCGTCCAACACGTGCGGGAACGGCGGCAGTTCGGGAAGCGGCTCGCCGATCTCCAGCCGGTCGCGGACCGGGTGGCGGACATGAAGCTGCGGCTGGAGAGCGGACGCCTCCTGCTCTACCGTGCCTGCGCCGAGATCGACACCGGCCAGGACCCCTCCCTCTGGGTCGCCATGGCGAAACTGGCCGTCTCCGAAGCCGCGGTCGCCACCGCGCTCGACGCCGGCCGGATCTTCGGGGGCCGCGCCTTCCTGACGGAGTACGGGATCGAGGAGCAGGTGCGTGACGCCCTTCCCGCCACCACCTTCTCCGGCACGTCCGACATCCAACGGCAGCTGATCGCACGGGGGTTGGGGTTATGAGCCTGTACAGCCTGGTGGTCGACGCGGCCGCCCGGACACCGGACGCCCTCGCGGTCCACGACCTCGTCACCGGCCTCAGCTACGGCGCGCTCGACGCGCGTGCGGACGCGTACCTGGCCGCGCTGCGCGGACGCGGCGTCCGGCCCGGTGACCGCGTCCTGGTGTGGACCGACAAGACGGCCGACGCGGTGGCCGTCGCCCAGGCGGTGTTACGGTGCGGCGCGATCCACGTCCCCGTCCCGCGCGGCAATCCCCGGGCGCGGGTCGCCCGGATCGCCGCCGACGCCCGCCCGGCGCTGATCGTCACGGACCACGGTGACCGGGTCACCGGCGCCGTCTGCGTACCCTGCGCGGAGCTCCTCCGGGAGGCCCCGGCCGGCTCGGGCACCGCGCATCATCCGGTCGCACCGACCGACCCGGCGTACATCCTGTACACCTCGGGGTCGACGGGCACGCCGAAGGGCGTCTGTCTGAGCCACGGGAACGGGCTCGCGTTCGTCGACTGGGCCTGCCGGGAGCTGGACCTCACCGCGGCGGACCGGCTGTCGAACCACGCCGCGTTCGGCTTCGACCTCTCGGTCTTCGACCTCTACGGTGCCTTCCGGGCCGGCGCGTCGGTGCACCTGATCGGGGAGCTCCTCGCCCAGGCCGCGGAGCCGCTGGTCGACTTCCTGCTGGATCGCCACATCACCGTCTGGTACTCGGTGCCGTCCGCGCTGGTGCTCATGGCCGAGTACGGCGAGCTGCTGGAGCGCGGGCCGGGGACGCTGCGCGCATGCGTCTTCGCCGGAGAGCGTTTCCCGCTGAAGCGGTTGAAGGACCTGCGCCGCGGGTGGCCCGATGTGCGGATGCTCAACTGGTACGGCCCGACGGAGACCAACGTGTGCACCTCCTACGAGGTGACGGCCGCCGACCTCGCGCGCGCCGCGGACATCCCGATCGGATCGCCCGTCGCCGGAGACACGGTGTCCCTGGACGACGGCGAACTCCTGGTCAGCGGGCCGACCGTGATGCTCGGCTACTGGGGCGCGGAGCCCCAGGCCGGCCCGTATCGCACCGGTGATCTCGCCCGGTACGACGCCGACGGTCTGCTGGAGTACCGGGGCCGGGTCGACGACATGGCGAAGGTCCGCGGCTACCGGATCGAGCCGGCCGAGGTGGACGGCGTACTCAGCTCGCACGAGGCGGTGCGCGACGCCGTGGTGCTCGTCCTCGGCGAAGGGCCGGCCGCCCGGCTGCACGCCTTCGTGGTCCCCGAGCACGGTCGTACGCCCGACCTCGCTGAGCTGCGACGGCACTGCGCGGTCCACCTGCCGCCGTACATGACCGTCGACGCCTTGCATGTGGTCAGCGGTTTTCCGCGCACCCCGAACGGGAAGGTCGACCGCGCCGCGCTCGGCGGTCCGGTGGCGCGGGGAGTCGGCGCATGACCGGCACGGTCTGGGACGCCTTCTGGTCGGCGCTGCCCGCCGAGCCCGGGGCCGCCCTCTGGGACTCCTCGCCCCAGCTGACCGCGGCGCGGCATCTGCCGCTCTTCCGCGACCACGCCGATCCCGCGCTGCCGCTGGTCGACATCGGGTGCGGCAGCGGCCGGCAGACGCGGTGGCTGGCGCGGCACTTCCGGTGGGTCGTCGGACTCGACATCGCCGAGGCCGCGGTGGAGCTGGCCGCCGCGTCGCACGCCGCGCCCAACGTCGCCTACCGCCGCGCCGACCTGCTCGACCAGGACACCGCGGCGGCTCTGCGCGCGGAGTTCGGCGACGTCAACGTCTATATGCGCGGGGTGCTGCACCAGCTCGCTCCGGACGACCGCACCAGGATGCTGACGACGATCAGGCTCCTGCTCGGCGGGTCCGGGATCCTGTTCGCCCAGGAACTGACCGAACGCACGGGCTGGTTCGTCGCCGAACTGCTCGCCGGCGGCGCACGGCTGCCGAAGACGGCCGGGCTGGCGGCCCACTTCGACTTCGGCGCCCGCGTCGCCCCCGCCGACGACGGGTCCCTGCGGCTGCTCTTCGAAGGCAACGGATTCGACGTCGTCGCCGACAGCGACATCCCCCTGCACACCACGGAGCGCACCCCCGACGGGCGACCGCTGGAACTGCCGACGAGATACATCGTGGCGCGTGCGTCGCCACGACCCCGACACCCGGAGGAATCGTGACGGAACCCGAACGCGCCGCGCTGCTCGACGAGTTGATCCGCTATGTGCGGGAGGAGCTGGTGCCGGGCACGTCAGCCGACCTGATCACCGCCGACAGTCAGCTGCTGGAGCTGGGAGTGCTGGACTCGGTCCGCACCGCACGCCTGCTGGCGCACATCCGCACCACGTACGGCGTCCGCGTGCCGCCCGTGCACATGACCGGTGAGCACTTCCGCACGCTGGAATCGATCACCGACCTGGTCACTCTGCTGCGCTCGCAGGCCGCCTCCCTCTGACAGGAGAACAGATGACTCACGACTACGACATCGGCATCATCGGCGGCGGCCCGGCCGGTTCCACCGCCGCCTCCTACCTGGCCAGGGCCGGCCTGTCGGTCGCCGTCTTCGAGAGCGAGTTCTTCCCCCGCGAGCACGTGGGCGAGTCGCTGGTCCCGGCGACCACTCCGGTGCTGCTGGAGATCGGCGCCATGGACAAGATCGAGGCGGCGGGCTTTCCGCGCAAGTACGGCGCCGCGTGGACGTCGGCCAACGCGGACGGGGTCGACCCGCTCGGCTTCCAGGTCAGCGACCACGGCCTCGGGGCCGCGGACGTGCTGTTCAACGAACGCGATCAGCTCGGCGTCGACCGCGACTACACCTTCCACGTCGACCGCGGCCGGTTCGACCACATCCTGCTCAAGCACGCGGAGAGCCTGGGGGCGAAGGTGTTCTCCGGGGTCCGGGTGCGGGGCGTGGACTTCGCCGATCCCACCCGACCCCTGATACGCGTCGGCCTCGGCGGGACGACCGCGGAGGTGGCGGTGCGGATGGTCGTCGACGCCAGCGGACGCGGCACCCTGCTGGGCCGCCAGCTCAAGGTCAAGGTGCCCGACCCGGTGTTCAACCAGTACGCCGTGCACAGCTGGTTCGAGGGACTCGACCGGGAGGCCCTGGCGAACGACCGGAACCAGGCCGAGTACATCTTCATCCACTTCCTGCCGCTCAGCGACACCTGGGTATGGCAGATACCGATCACCGACACGATCACGTCGGTCGGGGTCGTCACCCAGAAAGCGCGGTTCAGGGAGGGCAAGGACGATCTCGAAGGCTTCTTCTGGGACTCGGTCGCCAGCAGGCCGCTGCTGCACGACGCGTTGAAGAGCGCCGTACGGGTCCGCCCGTTCAAGGCCGAGGGCGACTACAGCTACGGCATGCGCAAGGTGTGCGACGACGGAATGGTCATGGTCGGCGACGCCGCCCGGTTCGTCGACCCCATCTTCTCCAGCGGGGTCAGCGTCGCCATGAACAGCGCCCGGCTGGCCTGCGCCGACATCATCGCCGCAGCGGAGGCCGGCGACTTCAGCGCGGGCCGGTTCGAGAACTATGTGACGAAGCTGCGGCGCGGCGTGTCCAGCTGGTACGAGTTCATCTCCATCTACTACCGCCTCAACATCCTGTTCACCGCCTTCGTCCAGGACCCCCGCTACCGGATCGACGTCCTGAAACTGCTCCAGGGGGACGTCTACGACGAGAAGGAGCCGGTCGCTCTGACGGCGATGCGTGATTTCATCGCCGCCGTCGAGGCGGACCCCGACCACCTCTGGCACCCGCTGCTGGGAAAGATGAAGGTGTCCCTCAGCTCCCGGGCACTGTTCTGAGCCCGCCGTGGGCGGTGCTCTTCGACCTGGACGGGACCCTGGTGGACACCGAACCGCTGCTGCACGAGGCCCTGTTGACGGTGCTCGGCGCGTCCGGCGTACCGGCCGCGGCGATCCAACCGGAGGCGCTGCGAGGACGTGGCGTCGCCGAGAACCTGACCCGCCTGTGCGGTCTCTCGCCCTCGCCGATGAGCCCGGCGCAGCTGTACGGGCGTGTCAGCGAGCGCGTGCTCGACCGGTTGCGCCTGGGGATCGCCCCGCTGCCCGGAGCCGAGGGCCTGCTCCGGGCGCTGGGACGGGCGCGCGTTCCGTGCGCGCTGGTCTCGTCCTCGTACCGGGCGATGGTGGACGCCGTCCTCCCCTCGCTCGGCGGGGCGGAGTTCGCGGTGACTGTGGCGGGCGACGAGGTGCGGCGCCCGAAACCGGACCCGGAGTCGTACCGCACCGCCGCGGCCCGGCTCGGCATCGCGCCGGAGCGCTGCGTGGTGGTCGAGGACTCGTCCGCCGGGCTCCGTTCGGGACGCGCCGCCGGGTGCGTGACGGTCTCGGTCGCCCCGACGCGGGAACCGGTGGCCCTCGGCGTGCGGGGCCTGTCGGAACTGACCGTCGAACGGCTCACCCGCCTGGTGGACGGGTTCAGCACCTCCGTACCCCGGTGACTTGGGCGCCGCTGCGGACCGACTCCTCGAAGAAAGTGGTGCATTGACGTGAAGGACCCCCAGTTCCCGCGCGTGGTACGGGACTTGACCTCTATGAGTGCCGACCGGGCGTCGGCATGAAGCCGGCGAACGTGTTCCTCACCGGCCTCGGCTGCTGGTTGCCGACCCCCTACGCCGCGTCCGAGGCGGTCGCCTCGGGACTGTACGACGCCACGGTCCACGCCGAGAGCGGTCTGCGCAGCGTTCTGATCGCCGGGGCGGAGTCACCGCCCGACATGGCCGTGCGGGCCGCGCGGACGGCGCTCGACCACTCCCCCGGCGGTGCCGCCGCGATCGGGACGGTGCTGCACGGCTCCACGTTCTACCAGGGGCCCGAGATGTGGTCGCCGTCCGCCTACATCATGCGGGAGTTGGGCATCACAGGGGCCGGCGGCACCGAGATCCGCAACGGGTGCAACAGCATGCTCACCGGCCTCGAACTGGCCGCCGGTCTGCTTCCGTTTCAGCCGGAGGGCCGGCCGGACATCCTGCTGACGACGGCGGACAACTTCAACTCACCGTTGTTCAACCGGTGGGACAGCGGGCCGATGGGCGTGATAGCCGCCGACGCGGCCAGCTCCGTCGTCGTCAGCCCGACCGCCGGATTCGCGCGCGTCGACGCCGTCGTCTCACGGGTCTACCCGGAGTTCGAGGCGATGGCGCGCGGCGACGAGCCACTGTTTCCCCCCACCGGGTCCGCGGGCCGGCGGATCGACCCGGTGGAGCGGGGCCTGCGGTTCAACGAGAGCATGCGGGAGGACGGCGGGGTGAGCATCGCCGACGGCATAGCGAACGCCTGCTCCGAGACGGCGCTCGCCGCCGTGGGCGAGGCCGGCATCGACGTGTCCGACCTGCGCTGGGTGCTCGTGCCCAACGGCGACGAGGCGACCACCCGGAACTGCGTCATGGACCCGCTGGGCCTGGACGTCTCCCGGTCGCAGTGGGAGTTCGGCTGCGGGATCGGACACGCCTCGGCCAGCGACCAGTTCATCGCCCTCGACCATCTGCTGCGCACCGGGCGGCTCGACGCGGGTGACCACGTCCTGCTCTTCGGCGGCGCTCCGGGCTGGTCGGCCGTGGCCGTGATCCTCACCATCACCGAACCGCCGTCCTGGATATAGGAGTTGACGATGTCGACAGGAGGAGCCGCGTGACGGCGCAGCAGCAGGACCCGGTGGCCCGGCAGCCGATCGCCATCGTGGGCATGGCGTGCGAGTTCCCCGGCGCGGACGGGGTCTCCGCGTTCTGGACGATGCAGCTCGACGGAGTCGACGCCACCACGGACGTCCCGGCCGACCGGTTCCCCATCGACGCGTTCCACGACCCCCGCCCGCGGACGCCCGGACGGATCGTCAGCCGCCGCGGCGGCTTCCTGCCCGACATCCGGGGCTTCGACGCCCGCTACTTCGGCGTCTCCGGCCGCGAGGCGAGCCACATGGACCCGCAGCAGCGGCTGCTCCTCCAGACCGCCGCCGCGGCCGTACAGGACGCCGGCCTCACGCTGGAACAGCTCGCCGGAAGCCCGACCGCGGTCGTCGTCGGACAGCGGACCGCCGAGTACTGGGACATGCTGCGTGCCGCCGGGGCGCTGGACATCTACGCCAACACCGGCACCTCGCGCAGCGTCCTCTCCGGCCGGCTGTCGTTCTTCTTCGACCTGCGCGGCCCGAGCACCTCCGTCGACACCGCCTGCTCGTCCTCCCTGGTGGCCGTGGACCAGGCGTGCGCCGCGCTGCGCGGCGGGGAGGCGACCCTCGCCCTGGCCGCGGGCGTCAACCTGGTGCTCACTCCGGACGAGAGCATCTCCTTCTCCCAGGCGGACATGCTCTCCGCGGACGGCCTGTGCAAGTTCGGCGCGGCCGGTGCCGACGGCTTCGTCCGCAGCGACGGCGTCGGCGTCGTCGTCCTCAAACCGCTGGCACGGGCCGAGGCGGACGGCGACCGCGTCCACGCGGTCATCCACGGCACGGCGGTCGAGAACGAGGGCCGCAGCAGCGGCTACCTGATGGTCCCGTCGCAGACCGCCCAGATCGACACGATGCGGCACGCCTGCTCGCGCGGCGGCATCGACCCGCGCGCCGTCGGCTTCGTGGAGGCGCACGGCACCGGCACGCCCACCGGCGACCCGATCGAACTCCGCTCCCTGGACGCCGTGTACGGCACCGGCGCGGGCCGGACAGCGGAGAACCCCCTGCTGGTCGGCTCCGTGAAGACGAACATCGGCCACACCGAAGCGGCGGCCGGCATCGCGGCGCTCATCAGGGCGGCACTGTGCGTCGCGCACGGCGTCGTCCCGCCCAGTCTGCACAGCGGCCGGCTGACCGACGCGGTGGACTGGGACCGTATGGCGCTGGAGATCCCGCAGACCGCTCGCGACTGGGGCCGGGACGGCGCCCCCCGGTACGCCGCCGTCAGCTCGTTCGGCATCTCCGGCACCAACGCCCACGTCGTCCTCGGCGAGCACCGCCCCGCGCCCGTGCCGGCGCCGCCCGCCGAGCCGCGGCCTTACCTGCTCGCCCTGTCGGCTCAGACGCCCGCCGCACTGCGCGAACTCGCCGACGCCTACGCCGACTTCCTCGGGCCCGACGGGGAGGGGCGCCGGCACGAGCTGCGCGACGTCAGCTTCAGCGCGCTGACCCACAGCACCCATCACCGCCACCGCATGACCGTGTTGGCCCGGGAGCACGACCAGGTCGTCCGGCAGCTGCGCAAGGGCAGGCCGATCGTCGCCGCCAAGATCGACGCGCGGTGGAAGACCGTCTTCGTCTTCCCCGGCCAGGGCTCCCAGTGGGCCGGAATGGGGCGCGGTCTCCTGCGTACCTCCACGGTCTTCCGCGAGTCGATCGAGGAGTGCGACCGGCTCGTCCGCGCCGAGCGGGGCTGGTCGGTGATCGAGCACCTCACCGGCGGCGACGAGACGAGCTGGCCGATCGACGTGGTGCAACCACTGCTCTGGGCGGTCGAGGTCGCACTGGCCGCGCTCTGGCGGTCGTGGGGCGTCGAGCCCGACGTCGTGATCGGTCACAGCCTGGGCGAGGTCGCTGCCGCCTGCGTCGCCGGTGCCCTCACCCTGGCCGACGGCGCCGCGGTGATCTGCCGGCGCAGCGCCCTGCTCAGGGAGATCGCCGGCACCGGCTCCATGGCCGCCGTCGAGCTGCCCGCCGACGTACTGCGGCGGGAGCTCGCCGACGTGCCGGACGTCGACGTCGCGGTGAGCAACGGCCCGCGCCGCACCATCATCTCGGGCCGCACACCGGCGGTGGAGAAGGTGCTGGCCGAACTGACCGAACGGGACGTCTTCGCCAGGATCGTCAAGGTGGACGTCGCCTCGCACAGCAGCCAGGTCGACCCTCTGCTGGACGCGCTGCGCGCCGCCCTGGCGTCGGTCCGGCCACGCAAGGGCCACGTGCCGCTGCGCTCCACGGTGACCGGGGAACTGCTGACCGGCGAGGAGCTGGACGCCGACTACTGGGTGCGCAACCTCCGCGACGAGGTCCGCTTCCACGCGGCGGTCGACGCCGAGACCGCCGGCCCGGAGGTGGCGGCCGTCGTCGAGATCAGCCCGCACCCGATCCTCAGCGCCGCGGTCAAGGAATGCCTGCCCGCGGAGCGCACCGACGACCAGGTGGTGCCGTCGCTGCTGCGCGACACCGATGAACTGACCGCCCTGCTGACCTCCGTCGGCCAGCTTCACCAGGCCGGATACCCGGTGCGGTCGAGCGCGCTGTTCGACGGGCCGGCCATCTATGTGGGACTGCCCCGCTACCCCTGGCAGCGGGCGGAGTTCTGGCTTGAGCCGAGCTCCGGACCGGCCGCCCCACAGAGCGCACCGCGGACCACACCGCAGCCCGACTCACTTCCCAGGACGGGTGCACCGGCCGCGCGGGACGATCCGGGCGGCCACCCGCTGCTCGGCGCGCACACCGTCCTCGACGACGGCGCGCACCGCTGGGAGGGGCCCATCGACCTGGAACGCAACGCCTACCTCCTGGACCACAAGGTGCAGGGCCTCGTCATCATGCCCGGCACCGCGTACCTGGAACTGGCGGTGGCCGCCGCCGGGAGCCTCGGCGCCGACGTCGTCGTCCAGGACGTCCGCTACGACAAGGCGCTCTTCTTCACCGCCCAGGCCCCGCCGTCCCTGCGAGTGACGCTCCGGCCGTCCGGGCGACGGTGGGCCTTCGACGTCGCCACCGCCGACGGCACCGACTGGACCCGGCACGCGCACGGCCGGGTCGAGGAAGCTCCCGCGGGCGTACGCGTGCTCGACCTCCCCGAGGAGACGCCCCAGCGGATCGCCGCGCGCGTCCCCGAGCACTTCACCGGCGCCGAGTTCTACCGCCGGTTCGCGGCCCGCGGCAACGACTGGCGCGGTGTCTTCCAGGGCATCGGGCAGGTGTGGCGCGGCGACGACGAGGCGCTGGCCGAGGTGGTCGTCCCGGCCGGCCTCGCCGAGTACGAGCGGCACCTCGTCCACCCGGCGGTCCTCGATGCCTGCGGCCAGGTCCTCGCGGCCACCCTGCCCGACTCGGCGGTCCCCGGTGAGCAGCACGCCTTCGTCCTGGGCTCCATCGACGCGTTCCGCCGGTACGGGCCGCTGACCGGAACGCTGTACAGCCATGTCGTACGGCGGGACCTGACGGCCGATTCGTTCAGCGGTGACCTCGCCGTACGCGACGAACAGGGCGCGCTGCTGGCCGAGTTCCGCGGTCTGCGGATCCGCTGGCTGCTCCGCCGGGAACAGCCCGGCCCGCTGACCGACTGGTTGTACCAGCCGCGCTGGACACCGGCCGCCGCACCCGCCACGGTGCCGAAGCCGGCCACCGGCGCCTGGGTGGTGTTCGACGACGAGGACTTCGGGCCGCGGCTCGCTCCGGCACACGGCCCGCGGATCGCCGTACTGCCCGGGGAGAGGTACGAACGGACCGGCCAGGGGACGTACCGCATCGACCCGACCCGCCTCGACGACTACGCCCGGCTGCTGTACGAGATCGGCCGCGACCACCCGGCGGGCATCGCCGCCGTGGTGCACCTGTGGAGCATGCGGGCACCACGGCCGGTGGGGACGGTGCCGCTGGGGCTCGGCAGCGCACTGCTGCTGGACCGGGCGCTGTCCACCGCGCGGGGGGACGCGCCGCTCCCGCGGCTCGTGCTCGTCACCCGCGGCGCCGAGACGGTCACGGACGCGGACCCGGCACCGGACCCGGACCAGTACGCCGTGTGGGGTTTCGGACGCACGGCGGCGAGTGAACTGTCCGCCGTCCGGCACACCCTCGTCGATCTGGACGCGGCCGGTGACGCGGCGCGGCAGACGGAGGCGCTGGCCCGGGAGATCGCGACCGCCGACCCGGCGGAGGACCAGATCGCGCTGCGGGCGGGCGCCCGGTACGTCCTGCGGCTGCGCCGCGTCTCACCGGCGCCGGACGCCGACGAGGTGACCGGGATCGTGCCGGCCGACGACGGCCGCGCGGGCCCGGTGCGCGGGCCGGCCGAGGCGGGGCCCCCGGCCGCCGACGAGGTGCGGATCGCCGCGGCGTACGGCGGGGTCGGCTTCCGCGATGTGCTCCAGGCCGCCGGTGCCCACCCGGACCGGGACGACGGCCGGCTGGGCTGGGAGACCGCCGGCGTGGTGACGGCCACCGGCACCGGCGTGCGCGGGCTGGACGTGGGCGACCGCGTGGTCGCCGTCGCCCATCCGGGACTGGCCACACAGGTCGTCGCCGATCACCGGCTGACCCATCGCGTCCCCGACGGTCTGGGTCTCGCCGAGGCCGCCACCGTGCCGGTCGCCTACCTGACGGCCTGGTACGGCCTCATGGAACTGGCCGCTCTGCGCGAAGGCGAAAGGGTCCTCATCCACTCGGCCACCGGCGGCGTCGGACTCGCCGCGATCCAGGTGGCCCGGCGGCGCGGCGCCGAGATCTACGCCACCGCCGGCAGCGAGAAGCGCCGGGCGCTCCTGCGGACGATGGGCATCACCCAAGTCGCCGACTCCCGGGGCGACTTCGCCGGCCCGCTGCTGGACGCGACCCGGGGTGCGGGGATGGACGTCATCCTCAACTCGCTGACCGGGACGGCCGTCGACCAGAACCTCGGCATGCTCGCCCCGTACGGGCGGTATGTGGAGCTCGCCGAGCAGGACCCGGCGGACGGCCGCCCGACGGCGCTGGGGGGCCTGCCCCGCAACGGCTCCTTCCAGGTCCTCGACATCGCCGCCTTCTGCCGCGAGCGCCCCGAGCGGGCCGGGGCCCTGCTCGGCCAGGTGCTGCGCCTCGTCGCCGCCGGCGAACTCGCGCCACTGCCCGCCGAGATCTACCCACTGGACGCCGTCGGCTCGGCGTTCGACGACATGATCGGGGCCCGGCACATCGGCAAGGTGCTCATCGACCTGCGGACCGCCCCGGCGGACCCGCCCACGCCCGCGCCCGCGCCGACCCGCATGCGGGCTGACGCCACCTACCTGGTGACCGGCGGCGCCGGCGGCCTCGGCGCCGGACTGGCCCGGTGGCTCGTCGCGCGCGGCGCCCGGCACCTGCTGCTCACCGGCCGCTCCCTGCCCGGCCCTGCCTCGCCGTCCGGCACTGACATCACGGCCCTGCTGGAGGAGTTGCGCGGCCAGGACATCGAGGCGCAGTACGCCCCGGTGGACGCGGCGGACGAGCGGTCGATGCGCCGACTGGTCGAGAACCGCCGCGCCGCCGGCCGTCCGCCGGTCCGGGGCGTCTTCCACACCGCCGGCGTCTTCATGTACAAGCCCATCAGCCACACCACCCTGCGGGACCTGGAAGCGGTGCTGAGGCCGAAGCTGGAGGGCGGCCGGGTCCTCGACCGTCTCTTCGCGGACGACCTCGACCAGTTCGTCCTGTTCTCCTCGGGTAACGCGCTGCTCGCCTCGCCCCAGGTCGCGGCGGCCGCCGCCGCCAACGCCGGCCTGGACGCGATCGCCCGCGGCCGGCGCAGCCGGGGCCGCAGGGCGCTCGCGGTGAACTGGGGATTCTGGACCGACCGGGGCATGGCCGCGAGGGCGGGTACCGAACTCGGCCGGAACCTGATCCCGCAGGGCATGACCGGTTTCACCTCCGAGGCGGGGTTCGCGGTGCTGGACCACCTCCTGGCCACGGAGGCCGGGGACACCATGGTCATGCCGGTCAACTGGGCGCAGTGGCGGGCCGCTTACCCGGTCGCGGCCGAGTCCCCGTTCCTGCGGGACGTCGACGACGACGCGCCCGCGCGCCCGGCCACCGCGGCTCCGCTCCCCCCACTCAGAACCACGCGGATCCGGCCGGAACGCGCCCCACGGGAGTTCCCGGCGCCCCCCGTTCCCCGTCCCGGACCGGCGGCTCCACACCCACAGCCCTTCCCCGCGCCCGGGGCCGGAGCCACGTCCGCGAACGGGACAGCACGACCCACGACGGATACGGGTCGGAAGACCGCCGGTACGGAACGGGAGCCCGGTGCGGCAGCACCACCCGCCGACCGGGCGCAACTGTTCCTGGCCGCGGTCGCCGCCATCCTGCGCGTCGACCCCCAACACCTGGACCTGGAGGCCGACTTGACCAGCCAGGGACTGGACTCGCTGATGGCCGCTCAGCTCCGGCAGGAGGTGCAACGCTCGCACGGGGTGCTCCTGCCGATCGGCAGAATGCTCAGCCGGGCGACGCTCAGCGAGCTGTCGGCGGAGTTGGGCGTCCTGGCGGAATGAACGCGACAGGGCGTACACGCGCCGTTCGGAGTGGACCGATGCCAGCGGCCCGACCATGTACCGGCCCGTGCGCCGCTTGGGCCGCGCGGGCTGGTGGGCGCGCCGGCCCGCCCCGCCGTGGCCGGGGTCCGCGCGCAGCCGCTGCGCCACGTCGCGGGCGCGCGCCGACGGCTCCTCGGGTACGTCGGCGGCGCCCGCCGCCACCGACAGGTCGTCCGCGGTGCGAAGGCCTACTTCGCCGACACGTCGGTGCAGTACACGTCCTTGCTGGGCAGCCGGCCACCACCGAGGAAACTCACCATCGCCGCGTCGGCGCACTGGGAGCCCTCGTTGTAGACGTAGTGCCCGCCGTTGTCGACGCTGACGAAGGCGGCACTCTTCGCCAGGGCGTCACGGAGACCGACGGCGCCCTCGTAGGGGGTGGCGTTGTCTCGCTTGTTCTGGAGCAGCAGCACGTCGCGTGAACCCTTGCCGGTGACGGTGACGGGCGCTTCGATCGGCTTGTCCTTCCAGAACGAGCACGCCCAGATGTCGGCCGGCATTCCCGCGGTCAGGGGATAGGACGCGCGGTCGGCGGCCGTACCACTGGTGTAGCCGTCGACGTCCTTGGACCAGGCGGCGTCACCACAGCTCAGAGCCAGGAACATGGTGGTCTGGTTGTCCGCGGGGACACCGGCCGCGCTCGTGGCCCCGGTGGCGGCGGCCTGCTTGAGGACGGCGGCGTCCGCCTTGGTCAGACTGCCGTCGGCCAGGTCGAGGGCGGCTTTCCAGATCTGGGTCAGCGCCGGAATGGTCTCGTTGTGCTCCAGCAGCGCGTAGGTGAGGTTGCGCAGCAACGGCCCGGTCAACGACGCCGACGTGCCCGGGAACGTGACCGGCTTGCGGTCGAGCCGGTCAGCGAGGGTGAGGTAGGTCCGCGTGACCTTCGCGGCCGTGGCACCCAGCCCGAGTGTGTCGTTCTGCGCGGCGGCGGCAGCTGCCGCGTCGGGGAAGCGGTCGGCCATGCCCTTGCTCCAGCCGGCGAACTCGCCCTGCCATGCCTTGGCCGGGTCGATGTTGCCTTCCAGCACCATCCGGTCGGTCCGGTCGGGGAACAGGGAGCGGTAGACGGCGCCCAGGTAGGTGCCGTAGGACTGGCCCCAGTAGGAGAGCTTCTTCTCGCCGAGCGCCTGACGGATCTGGTCGAGGTCACGGGCCGTGTTGGCGGTGGTGTAGTACTTCAGGTTCTTGCCGTCCGCGGAGGAGGCGCACTTCTCCGCCGTCGAGCGGGCGAACTTGACGTTGGCCGTGATCGAGCCGTCCGCCGCCGGGTACGGGAACAGGTCGACGGCCTGCAGACCGCCGAGACCGCAGGACTGGGGGGTGCTGTGCTGGACGCCGCGCGGGTCGAACCCGATCAGGTCGTACTGGTCCAGTACGGAGGACGGCAGCGAGGCAATCCGCTCGCCGGGCACGTCCAGACCCGGCAGGGCGGGGCCGCCGGGGTTGATCACCAGGACGCCGCGCCGTTTCCCTTTCTTGGCGGTGGATATCCGTGATATCGCCACGTCGATCTCGGTGCCGCCCGCGTCCTTGTAATTCAGCGGGACTTTCACCGTCGCGCACTGCTGCCGGGGGTCGCGCTCGGTGTCCGTGGAGGTGACAGTCGGACACTTTCCCCAAGTGATGGACTGTGTCTGTTTCGCGGCCGGGTTATCGCTGTTCTCTCCGTCATCGCACGCAGCCGTCCCGACTCCGAGCAGCGTCGTGACCGCCACGATGGTGACGAATCGACGTCTGTCGAACAGCGCTCGACGGACCGAATTCCGCAATGTTCTCATGACTGCTTTCCTGATGGGTGGCGGCGGAGTGGAATTCCCACTCCCGCTATTTCCACGACGTCGGCGAGATTAGTGGGGAAGGGCGGTGGCCCACGTCCCTCTGGAGTGGACGATTCCGTGTAGCTCGCTCGGGGGACACCACCCGTCCGCCGAACCGCCGGCACCACTCAGCGGTACGTCGGCAATTCCGCGGACGGCTTGTCCCTCCAGTGAGCTACACGGAATCGTCCACTCAGGGGTGACGCGCCCCGGGGGTCACCGTCCGTAGTTTCTTCCTCGGAACGCGGCACGGTGCCGCGGACGACGAGAGGTGGCGGCCATGTCCGAGACGCAGATGACGCAGGAGCAGGGTTCCGAGCCGCAGCGGCTGCCACGGTGGCTACGACCGGGCTGGGCCCGGGTGACCCTGCTGGTGGTGGTGTTCTTCGCGGTGATGAGCCTGGGCAACAGCGCGACCGGTGCGCTGGCGGGCACCGTGGTCGGCGCCCTGCTCCTCGGGCCGGCGGTCGCGGTGTTCGCGGTATGGCTCTACCGCAAACTGATCGACTACACCGAGCAGCGTCCCGTGGTCGAGCTCGACCGGTCCACCGCCCGCGCCGGCCTTCGCCGGGGCACTGTCGTAGGACTGGGCCTGTTCACCGCGACGATGCTGATCATCTCGATGTTCGGGGGTATGGACAGCGTCGGGTGGGGCTCCTTCGGCGGACTGCTCGCCTCGCTCGGGATCAGCGTCGGCGCGGCGGTGTGCGAGGAGATCTTCTTCCGCGGCATCGTGTTCCGCTTGGTCGAGCGCCGGTGGGGCACCACTGTGGCGTTGATCGTCTCCGCACTGCTGTTCGGCGGATCTCACCTGTTCAACCCGGACGCGACGATCGGCGGCGCGCTGGCCATCGCCATCGAGGCCGGTCTGATGCTCGGCGCCGCCTACACCGCGACCCGGACCCTGTGGCTCCCGATCGGCGTCCACTTCGGCTGGAACCTCGCCGCCGGCGGCCTCTGGGGCGTGACCGTGTCCGGCTCCGACGCGTACACCGGCGTGCTGCACACCACCCTGTCCGGGCCCTCGGCCCTGACCGGCGGGGGCTTCGGCCCGGAGGCGAGCGTCGTGGCGATCCTGGTCTGCAGCGTCGCGACCGTGTACTTCCTGCGCGCCGCACGCCGTCGCACCCCGCAGGCCGTACTGAACGACGCGGTCTGACCGGTACGCGGAAATTCCCCGTCCGCACCCGATCGCCGAACCCGGAAGGCCGCGCCGTGCCCGACACCCACGTCACCCTCACCGCCCACGACGGCACCCCACTGGCCGGCACACTCACCGTCCCAGCGGCCCCGGGCCCCACCCCGCCGCCCTCCTGTTGCAGAGCTCCGGCCCGATCGACCGCGACGGCAACAAACCCGGAGCGGCCCTGAACCTCGGCCCGCCTCTCGCCGCCACCCTCGCCGCCCGAGGCATCGCCACCCTCCGCTACGACCGACGCGGCGTCGGCGCCACACCCGGGGACTGGCGCGCCGCCGGTTTCGTCGACAACCGACGCGACGCCGCCGCCGCGCTGCACACCCTGAACGCCCACCCGGACATCAGCGCCGTCGCGCTCATCGGCCACGGCGAGGGCGCCGTCCACGCCATGGCGCTCGCACCGCGGGCCCACGCCGCCGTCCTGCTCGCCGGCTACGCCCGCCAGGGCGAGGACGTCCTGCGCCGACAAGGCCGGTCCGTCACCCGGGGCCTGCCCGTACCCGGCTTCCTGCTGCGAGCCCTGGGCACCGCGGCTCTCAACCGCCTCAAGGCGACCGACACCGACGTCGCCCGCCTCGCCGGAATCCCCGTCAACGCCCGCTGGCAGCGCGAATTCCTCGTCCACGACTCTCGAGAGGATCTGGCCCGCATCCACGTGCCGGTCCTGGCCGTGACCGGCGACAACGACCTCCGGGTCGACCCGGCCGACCTGGAGGTCATCCGTCGGCTCGTGCCCGGCCACGTCGAAACCGCCCGCATTCCCCGGCTGACCCACCTCCTGCGGATCGACAACGAGCACCACACCCGCCGCTCCTACCGCCGGCTGCTCCGCGAACCGGTCGACGTCAGACTCCTCGACATGATCGCCGACTGGCTCCACCACGCATGGTTCCGAGAGGGACGGTCGGCTCCGGCGGAACGCGTTTTCCGGCCCCGGATCTCGACCGCCAAAGCGTGAGGCGCACGGTCTACGGCCACACCGTGCCCGTCGGCGCCGGTGACGGCGTCGGGCTGCGGGCAGGAGGCCGGGTCCGGGTGGGACCGATGCAGTCCGGTGCCTTCACCGCCGTGGCCTGCGCCGCTGCGGCGGGTTGTCCCGGTGCTGCGGCAGCGTTCCCCGGCAACGACGCTCCCAGCAGCATCGCCGCGACAAGCGCCCCCAGCCCCCACGCTCCCCGTCGCCGCGGCACCGGCATGGCAGCGTCCCCGCTGCCGCCGACCGGTGTGTTTCCTGCGCTGTACATGCCTTCAGCCTTTCTCTGCTGAGGATCCCGTCGGTGGCTCCGGATCGAGTTGGCGGAACCACCGACGGGACGGTCCGTCAGGGGAAAATCAGTCCTCGTCGGCGGCGAGGACGCGGCCCTTGAGCTTGATCGGGTTGGCGGCGCCCACCTTGAGCTGGCCGTCGGCGAAGCGGCCGGGGGTCGCGCCGTCGATGGCGGTGACCTGGGCCGCGTAGCCGAGCGCCTCCTGGTTGGTGGACAGGGACGGGTTGTGGGTGAAGGTCAGCGTGCGGCCCCCGTCTCTGAGGGTGCCCTGGACGGTCTGCAGATTGCCTTTCGCCTGAAGGGTGTTGACGTCGTGGTAGGCCCAGGAGAGCCATCCGGTGAAGACGAAGCCGGTGGGAGCCTTCAGGGTGAAGGTGACGTCGCCGGGATTGACCGGGTCCGGGACCGTGCTGAGGATGCCGAAGCTGAGATGGGCCGGAACTCCGCCCGGCGCGTCCTCGACGATGCCCTGCTGGAGGATGTACAGCTGGTTCTCGGATCCCGGTTGAACGGGGGCCTGGATCTGCGTGGCCATGGGTTTCCCTTCTGTGGATGGGTGCGTCCGCGTGGGCGGATCCGCCGGTGGCGGGCTTGGGGGTGGCCCGCTCACGGACCGTCGGGGTCGGGGACCGGATCGATGAGCGGGCCAGTGGGTGCGTGGTCGGCCAGGAGCGGGCCGAGAACGGCGAAGGCGCCGAGGACGACGTCCTCGTAGAGGTAGAAACCCGCCTCCAAGGGCGGCAGCTCCGGGTCCGCGCCTTCCGCGTCGGACTCCGGAGCGGTGGCCTCACGTCCGGAGCCGTCGTCGGTCTCGGCCCGGGTGGCGGAAGTGCCGAACAGGTCCGTGAGGTCATGCGCCGCGCCCAGGACGGTGGTGCGGGCGGTGGCGGCGAGCAGGCGCAGCGGCAGGTCGAGGGCGGCGGCGGTGCGCTGGCCGGGCATCTGTTCCGTCGCGGTGGGGGGCTGCGCGGTGGCGGCGGCGAGCCACTGCACGGGCACGGCGCACGCGGAGCGGACGCGCTCGGCGGGCATCGGCGGCGGGGGGTCGCCGTCGACCATCAGGTCCTCCCACTCCATGAGGTCGAAGAGGAACTGGCCGCCCTTGTAGAAGGGCCAGGGCCGGACCGTGTCGAGCACTGCGCGGGCGCGTTCGGCGTCGTTCCGACGCAGAGCCACGCCGTGCCGGGCCAGGGTGCACAGCCACTGGCGCGTACTGCTGTTGACCTGGCCGAGGAAGGCGAGCGCCCGGTGGTCGGTCGGGGTCGGTGGACCGGCGGCGGTGGGGTCGGCCGGCGGTGGGGTGCTGGTGTCAGAGGTGTTCACAGTGGCCTTGAGGTGACGTAGTGGGCGATCTGCCGCAGGACGGCCTTGCCTTCGTTCTCGGGGACGACACGGAGGTCCTCCTCGAAGCGCGCGATGCCTTCGGCGGCGAGCCTGTCGGCGAGGTCGGTGGCGTACTCGATGGAGCCGTGCCGCCGCATGGCGGCGAGGAGTTCCTCGGCGTGCTGCTGTGTCTTGTCGACACGGCGTTGACGCAGGACGTCGAGGAGGCGGGGGCGCTCGTGGGCGTGAGCGGTGCGGAAGAGGTGGATCAGCATCACCGTGCGCTTGCCTTCGAGCAGGTCGCCGAGGGGCTCCTTGCCGTAGAGGGCCTCCTCGCCGACCAGGTTCAGGACGTCGTCCTGGATCTGGAAGGCGATACCGATCAGGCGGAACGCCTCGTCGAACCGGCCGAGCACGGCCGGGTCGGTGACACCGGCACAGACGGCCCCGATACGGCACGGGCTCATGCAGGTGTACCAGCCGGTCTTCTTGGTGCTCATCGTGAAGTAGGAGTCGTCGGTCTCGGGGACGAACTCGTGGCGGATCCAGCCCAGTTCCATGGCCTGGCCCTCGATGGACTCCCGGCACATGTGCATCGCCTCGTGGATGAGGCCGAGGGTGCGGGTGAGGCCGAGGGTTTCGAGGTTGGAGAGGACGGCGTCGATGGCGAGCAAATTCAGCCCGTCGCCGACGTTGACGGCCAGCCCCAGGCCGTGTTCCTCGTGCATGGTGGGCAGGCCCCGCCGGTGGGTGGACTCGTCGGCGATGTCGTCGTGGACGAGGAAGCCGTTGTGGAACAGCTCCAGCGCGGCGGCGGCGCGGACGGCGTCGTCGGGGCGTCCGCCGAAGGCGGCGCAGGCCGCGATGGTCAGGGTGGGCCGCAGGCCCTTGCCCTGGCGCGAGGGGTAGGAGCGCATGAGGTCGTACAGTTCGGCGCGCGGCTCGCGGTCCGGCAGCAGCCTGTCGATCTCCTCGTTGGTGCGGGCCCGGCACCGGCGCATCGTCTCCATCAGGTCCGCGTCCTGGACGGCGTCCTCCAGCGACCAACTGGTGCTGGTGCGCCCGTCCCACAGCAGGCGCGGGGCCCTGACGGTGGTGTCACCGATCAGCGCGGGCGATGCGGGGGCGTCCTCGGGGAAGCGTTGGGCGAGGTAGTCCAGTGCGGTCCAGTCGACCGGCGCGGCGGCCGGCCCCGGGGTGGCGGGGGTCGCGCTGCCCCACAACTGGGGTGCCTGTTCACGGTAGTTGCCCCACAGTTCCTGCATGCTGCGCAGCCCCGCCGCCCGCTGGGACAGCAGCGTGAAGGCGCGCCACACGGCGAGGGTGTCCTCCTCGGAGCCGCGGACGTCGAGACTGCCGGGCAAAGCCTGTTCGACGGGCGGGCGTTGAAGGTCGAAGAGCAGGTTCATGGCCCGGTTGTCGAAGGCGACCTCGACGTCCGGGTCCGGGCATCGGTCCTGGCGTACGACGAGCCGGCTGTGCCAGGCGGTGAGCGTGGCGTGGCTGCCGTCGTTGAAGCGCAGGCCGAGCCGGATGCCGCGCAGCTGGGAGGCGGCGGCGGCGAGGATGGCCGGCGCCCGGTCGGAGAGGGCGGCGACGGTCTCGTCCAGCAGTCGCGCTCCCGTGAACGCGGTCAGCGTGTCAGTCATGGGCGCCACCGGCGAACTCCACGATGCCACCGGTGCTGAAGCCGATACGGCGCCCGCCGACCCGGCCCTCCACCGTGCACGGGCCGAGGGTCTCGTGCACGCTGAACGGGTGCAGGCTCGTCTCGGACGGATTGGCGATGCGTCCCGCCGTGTGCGAGCGGAAGTCGAGGACGAGATGGTCGTCCCCGAGGCGGGCGGTGATCAGCAGCCGGCCGGGCACCGCAGCCGCCGGCGGGGTGCCCAGCACGTCGGCCAGTGTCGGCACCATCACCACCCGGTCGCGGTCGAGGTGGCCGGTGACCGCGACGCGCAGGCCGCGGCGCGGAAAGTGCCGCACCATGCGTCCGTCGCGCCACAGCATCACCGATCCGTTGGCCGCGTCCGCCGGACGCGCGGGCTGGATCAGGGTGAAGACCACCGCCGAGGGCGGGGCGGCGCCCGCGGGGCCGGAGGGGTCGTTGACGAACCCGAACACCCAGCCGCCCAGCGTGGGCCAGGACCACCGGCCGCGCACCCGTTCGTGGTAGCCCAGCAGGTCCGTGGCCGTGACGGTGCCGTCGCCGTGCCGCAGGGTGCCCTCGCCGAGGACTCCGGGCTCCGACTGCCACCGCAGGTGCTCGTCCTCCCCGAAGGGTGCGCACTGCGAGGTGCACGGCCTGCTGGTCCGGGTCAGCCGTACGTCGGCCGCCGGCGCCGCGGACCGGGCCGCCACCCGGAACGCGCCGGAGATGCCGTGCGGATGGGGTAGCCGGAAGGCCGACCAGGGCAGTTCGGGCTGTTCGGCGTTGAACTGCGTCGCGCTCCAGCCGTGCCCCTCCTCGTGGAGCAGGAGGATCGCCATGTGCTGTCCTTCGGCCGCCGTGCCGGTGCCGCTGCGCCGCCCGGCGGCCGGGGTGCCCGGATTCGCGAAGACCGCGCCGGTGGACGAGCCCAGGACGGACAGGTTGGCGATCAGCGCTTGTCGGCCGCACCGGGACGTGAAGGCGTAGTGCAGCCATTTACGGTCGAGTGGATGGGTGAGCGGGGCATGCGGGAAGGGACCCGGGGACCCCAGCTTCGGATGAGACAGCGTGGACACATCCGAAAGCTAACGCACCGTACTCAACGCCTCACAGTCGGTGACGGTCGGTCGGGTGACAGAGAAGTGCAGAATCGTTCACTTCCGCTTTCGAGGTTTAGAACCGCGAGTGTGATCACTGGCCGGGAGGCGCTCAGTCGTCGTCGTCCTCCAGGATGCTTGCCGTCAGGCGTACTTCCGGCTGGCCCGCGATCACCGCTCGTCCGTCGCGGTACCGGCCCGGCTCCGCCTGCGCCCCGGCCTGGACGCCGAAGGTGTACACCAGGGCCGCCGCGGGGTGGCCGGCCGTGTTCAGCCGGGGTTCGTCCGTCACGGACAGCGACCTGCCGCCCTCCCGGAGCGCCGCCGTCGGATGCGGAGCGGCGATCACCGAGCCGTCGACACGGTAGTACGCGCACGTCGCGCGGCCGTCGAAGGAGAGCCCCGTCGGAGCGGTGAAGGTGTGCGTCACCCGCCCGGGGGCCCAGGCATCGGTGGACGAGACTCGCACATGGAGCAACTCGCCGCCTCCGCGCGGCAGTTCCACCCCGACTTCCTGGCGTACCAGCAGCTTCGGCGTGTTGGCCGGTGCAGGGTTCCGGTCGGGCTGCGGTTCCGCTTCCCTTTCGAATTGCGGTTCCGCCTCCGCTTCCGGGACGAGGGGCGGAGGGTCCGTGGCGGTCAGGGGCAGGGCCACGATCCGGTGGTGGAAGTTGTCCGCCACGAGGAGCCGACCCGCCGGGTCTACGGCCAGACCGCAGGGGTAGGTCAGCGAGCCGCCCGTCGCCGTCTCTGCCGGGTCAGCCGGTCCGGCCGCCGGGGTCGGTTCCGCCAGACGGTGGGCCGCTCCGTCAGCCAGCCGCCATACGCGGTGCCCGGTCAAGTCGGCAATGTAGACGGCACGTTGGGCGTCGACGGCCACGGCGCACGGGGCACTCCAGTCGACCGCCATGGCAGCCGCGGCGCTCCCGTCCGGCGGTCCGGCCAGGACCCGGAGTGTCCCGTCCGCCCTCAGCAGCAGCACCCGACGGCCCACCGGGTCGGCGATGTACAGCTGCCCGGACGCGTCGGTCGCCAGCCCGGCGGGCAGGAACGCCCCACCCGCGTCGGCCGCGCCGGAGTGCGCGGACCGACCGGACTGTCCGGGCAGTCCGGATGCCTCGACGACCGTGGTGATGACGCCGTCCTCACCGACCCTGCGTACCCGGGCGGTGCCCGCTTCCCCGATGTACAGCACTCCGGCGCCGTCCACCGCGAGAGCGCAGGGGGCGTCCAGTCGGGCGCGGTCGGCGGGACCGCCGTCACCGTCGCCGCCACGGACGCCGTCGCCCACGACGGTGCCGATGATGCCCGAGGCGTCGATCCGGCGGACCCGGTGGTTCATCTCGTCGGCGACCAGTACGGCCCCGTCCGGGCCGACCGCGAGAGCGGCCGGGAAGCCGAGACGAGCGCGCGTCGCGTCCGCGCCGTCCCCGGCGAAACCGCGGAGTCCGTCGCCGGCGACCGTCGTCAGCATGCCGGAGCCGTCGATCCGGCGCACCCGGTGGTTGGCGTGGTCGGCGACGAAGACCGCGCCGCCTCCCACGGCCACATCCGCGGGGAAGGCCAACTGTCCTAGGGGTGCGGGCCCGTGGTCCCCGGAGAAGCCGGCGGTGCCGTTCCCCGCCACGGTGCCCAGCGGGCGGCCCTGGGAGGAGACAGGCTCCTGCCGCTGAGCCGTGGCCTTCGCCGTCATGCCGTCACCACCCGGCACCGACGCGGGGGAACTCCGGCCGCCACGGGCACCTTCCCCTTCCATGCCGTCGTCCTCCACATGTCCGTCTCCTCCCGGGCCGTCCTCGACATCCCCCTTGCATACCGCGCGCGCCGGTCCCGCCGGGGCAGCGCACCGAGCGCTCCACCCGCACGAGGGAGAAGCTCCGAGGGACGGGCGACGCCGACCCCCGTTGCGGCCGGCGGGGGGGTGCTTGAGGCGGCCGACAGGTGACACCCATGGCGGGGCGCGGAGCTGCCAGGCGTCACGCCCGCGCACCCTCACACGCTTCAGCTCCACTCGTACAAGTGACGCAAAATCGATCCGGCGTTCCGAACGGGGGAATACCGGCATACCGCCCGTGCGCCCGGGATAACGATGGACTCGGACGACGGCCCGGCGCGTGCCATGACGCTGCGCCAACGCCTGCCGAACGCCCCGCACGGAACCGCGGGCGGCGACCGCCCTCCGTCTGCCGGATTCAACGCCTCACGGCCTCGGCATGCGGTGAGCCGCGCGGTGTGCGGTCCCGAGCCCTGTCCGCAGCCCGCGGCCGGGGCGACCCGCGGCAGGACGTCACTTTCCGTCGCACGCTTCGATCACAGCCCCAGGAGGACACGCAGATGGCCACCGACGTGCAGTCAAAGAGAAACGCCTACGGACGGGGAGAGGAACAGGGACGAGCCGACGCGCTCGGCGGCCGGCCCCACTCCGACCCGCCGCGCGACGGCAGTCGCGGCGAGAAGGACCAGTACGCGAACGGCTACGACTGGGGTTACGAGCAGGGCCGCGCCCAGAAGCTGGACCTCGTGGTGTGGCAGGAGGGCGGGGTCGAGGACGCCCCGGGAGGCCTCGGCGCCACCATCAACATCTGTGTGCGCACACCCAACTGGAAGGAGACCGTCGACGCCGGCGAACGCGAACACGTCTTCACCGCCCCCACCGGATTCCGCTGGAACGGCACGGTGGGCGCTCAGTACAAGCGCATGGACCAGACGACGGGCGGCAACCTGCCCCCCGTCCGGGCCAAGGTCAGCGCGGACGGACGCACGCTCGCCTTCACCTTCCACGTCCACCTGAACACGAACAAGGAGGACAAGGACTGCATCGTCTACACCTGCGGCCTCGAAGCGGTCGACGGCGCCGCACTCGGCCGCTTCACCGACGGCGTCGCCCAGGTCGGTACCGCGCCCCCGGCGAAGCTCAAAGCCGAGGTCATCGAGGACGAGGACTGAGAGAGCGAGAACCAGACACCATGACCACTGTCGTCACCTCCGGCGTCTTCCCCTCCACCAACCCCCCGGCCTCGCCGATCAGCGGCCTGGGCACCGCCGACGTCAGGTGGGGCAGCGGCGGCTCACAGAGCGGGTACCAGTTCCGCGGTGCGGCCGCGGACGTGGAGCTCGACGGGACCGAGTTCGTCGTCGGTACCTTCGTGCACCGCAATCTGCCCACCAGCGTCAGCCCCAGCCAGTTCGACGTCCAGCTCACCATCAACGTCATGTTCGAGGACGGCAGCACGACCGACCTCGACTTCAGCTTCCACCACAACGAGACGCCCAACACCACCGGCAGCAGTCCCGTCGACGACGACCTGGTCGACCTGCAGACCCGCGTCTTCCCCCAGCCCGTCACGATCGGCGGCAAGCAGTACCGGGCGGTCCTGAGCGGGTTCAAGCGGAACGGCCAGATCGTCCAGCAGTTCCGCAGCCCCGAGGGCGGGGTCAACTTCGCCGAGGTCGTCTGCATGTTCACCCTCGACGAGCCCGACGTGATCATCTCCTCCCTGCGGCACCTGGGCACCGGCCCGGGCCAGCCCGACGAATACGTCGAGATCTTCAACCAGGGCGGTGCGCCCCAGGACCTGACCGGCTGGGTCCTGGAGTCCAAGCCGACCGGGCGCGACTTCCCCTTCCCTCCGGGGACGGTCATCCAGCCCGGCCAGCGCTACCGCGTCTACACCAACGAGTCCCACCCGCAGTTCGGCGGATTCACCTTCGGCTCCTCCCAGCAGGTCTGGCGGGACGAGGGCGGCATCGCCCGCCTGGTCGCGGCCGACGGCCATGTGCCGGACCAATACCCCTACCTCGACCGGGGTTTCAACAAATCCGGCAGACCGTAAACGCCCCTCGCGGGGCTTTCAGCGACTGGTGAGGCCGAAGCCGGCCTCACCAGTCGGGCCGTCGGCATGGGCCTCGTACGGCAGAAGCGGCGGGTCGACGACACCGGCCCCGTCGAGCGGCTCGTCCCCCACCACTCCTCCGGACGGGCGGAGCCGGAGGCTCGCTGTCAGCCGCCGGACACAAGCGGGCGTTCCCGGTGGAACTGGTTGGCCGGCACCGGCAGGCCGTAGTGCTCGCGCAGCGTGGAGCCTTCGTACTCCTCGCGGAACAGGCCCTTGCCACGGAGGATCGGCAGCACGTGCTCGACGAAGGCCTCCAGGCCGGACGGCAGGGCGGGCGCCATGATGTTGAACCCGTCCGCGGCACCCCCCTCGAACCAGGCGATGACCGTGTCCGCCACCTGTTCGGGCGTGCCGACGAACTCGAAGTGGCCGCGGCCCCCGCCGAGCCGCGAGATGACCTGACGGACCGTCAAATCTTCTCGTACGGCGAGCTCGATGATCAGGTCGGAACGGCTCTGCGAGCCCTCCAGCTTCGGCCGCGCGAGAATGAACTCCGGTAGCGGCGCGTCGAGTTCGAACACCGAGGGCTCGGTCTCGAAGACCGCGGCCAGCTGACGCACTCCGTACTCCGGCACGCGCAGCTCGTCGAACTGCTTCGCCAGCGCCCGCGCCTCCGCCTCGGTCGACCCGATGTAGGGGACGATGCCCGGCAGCACGATCACGCCGTCCGGGTCACGGCCTGCGGCCCTGGTCCTGGCCTTGATGTCGGCGTAGAAGCCGGCCGCGCGCTCGTACGTCTGGTGGGCGGTGAAGATCGCCTCGGCGTGGCGGGCCGCGAAGTCCTTGCCGTCCTCGGAGGAGCCGGCCTGCACGAGCAACGGGTAACCCTGCGGCGGACGTTCGACGTTGAGCGGTCCGGCCACCGAGAAGTGCGTGCCCTGGTGGTCGGGCCTGTGCAGCCGGGCGGGGTCGGCGTAGCGTCCCGTGGTCTTGTCGGCGACCACGGCCTCGGACTCCCAGCTGTCCCACAGAGCCTTGGCGAGGTGCAGGAACTCGTCGGCGCGGGCATACCGTTCGGCGTGGTCGGGACGGTCGACGAGACCGAAGTTGGCGGCCTCGTCGGCGCCGGCCGAGGTGACGATGTTCCAGCCGGCGCGCCCGCCGCTGACGTGGTCGACCGAGGCGAGCCGGCGAGCGAGGTCGTAGGGCTCGTTGTACGTCGACGACACGGTCGCTATGAGGCCGATCCTGCTGGTCGCCTGGGAGAGCGCGGTCAGCAGGGTCAGCGGTTCGAGCTGGCCCGGTGGCCGGAACTCTCCGGTGCCCGTGAGCGCCGGGCCGTCCGCGAGGAACAGCGAGTCGAACTTGGCGCTCTCCGCCAACTGGGCCAGACGGATCCAGTGTGGGAGGTCGAAGTCGGCCCGCGGGTTGCTGTGCGGGAGCCGCCAGGCCGCTTCGTGGTGGCCGGCCTCCATGAGGAAGGCGTTGAGGTGGAGCCGGCGTCGTCTCTGATCGCTCTGATCGCTCACAACTGATGTCCAGTCCGTTCGTGGTGCGCCGGTTCAGCCGACCGACAGCTTCGAGCTGTCGTAGCCGGACGGCAGGAGGTTGTCGGTGATCGACGAGACATCGACCTTCTTGGTGATCTGGCCCGCCGACCGGAAGGCGTCGGCGAGCTTCTGCTCCGCCGCGATGTCCGACGCCCCCACGGGGGTCACCCGGGTCTCGAAGGCATTCAGGTACGTCTTGGCATCGTCCAGGGGGATGCCCTCCTCCTTGGAGATGGCCGCCGCGTACTTGTCCTCGTGCTTGATCGCCCACGCGAACTCGTGGGCCAGCCGCTGGAGGAGGTCCGTGAGAGCCGCCCGCTTGGTCTCGTCGTCGAGCGAACTCTTGCTCGCCACGTAGTAACTGCTCGTCTGGTCGATCGGCGGGAGACCCTTCGCCAGGATCCGCGCCCCGCTCTTGACCGCGATCGCCGACTGCGGGTTCCAGATCGCCCAGGCGTCCACCTTGCCGGTGTTGAACGCCGTGGCACCGGCCGCCGGGTCGAGGAAGACCAGCTTCACGTCCTTGGGGGTGAGGCCCACGCTCTGCAGCGCGTTCAGTGCCAGACCGTGCGCGGAACTGCCCTGCGGGACAGCCAACTTCTTGCCCTTGAGGTCCGCGAGTGTCTTCAGCGTCGAGCCCTTCGGCACGATGATGTTCTCGTTCGCCTGGGTGGGCCTGAGCGAGCGGTTGACGGCGACGACCTTGAAGCCGTACTCCTTCGCGGCGCCGGTGATCGGCGGTACGTCGCCGACGCTGCCGAGGTCGATGTCGCCCGACGCGGCCGCCTGCACGAGCGGCGGCCCGTAGGTGAAGCGGGCGAACTTCACCTTGTAGGGCGCGCTGTCGAACACGCCGGTGACCTTCGCCAACTCCTGGCTGCCGTCACCGCCGTTGTCCCCGATGGTGAAGGTGTACTGCTTCCACTCCGGGTGGCTGTCGGCGCTCGATCCACCGGCGCTGCTCAGAGGCGCGGCGGCCTCCGACGTCGATGCGCAGGCGACGAGGGAGCTCCCCAGGGCGAGCAGGCCGACGGCGGTGGCGATGCGGGAGGATCTTCTCGACATGGGTCCTCACGTGCTTTCTGTGCTCGGTGGGAGAAGTCGGTGCTGTGCTGGGAGACGTCAATGGGTTCTGCCGTGACGTCATTTGGGTCGCTGGAGAAGTCAGTTGGCTTGCCTGGGACGTGAGTTGCCGTCAGGGGCGCGGCAGTTGGCTCACCGCGTAGCCCAGTTGGCGTTGGCGTGGTGGTGGGGTCAGTGCGGGCTGGCCAGACCCAGGTCTTCCAGGAGCGCGGAGCGCAGTTCCTCTCGCGCGATGCTCGCCTCGCGGTCCGCGGCCGACAGCTCGACGAGGTGCGAGGTGCCGATGCGCCCCTCGCTCATGACGACGACGCGGTCGGCCAACGCGATCGCCTCGTCGACGTCGTGGGTGACGAGCAGCATGGCCGCGTGGTGCTTGGTGCGCAGCGCCCGCACGAGGTCGTGCATGCGCAGTCGCGTGATCGCGTCCAGCGCCGCGAACGGCTCGTCGAGCAACACGAGTTCGGGCTCCGAGACCAGCGCCCGCGCCAGCGACACCCGCTGGGCCTCGCCGCCGGAGAGCTCCTTGGGCCACGCCCTCTCCCGTCCGGCCAGTCCGACCTCGCCGAGCACGTCGAGGGCCCGCTGGTCGGCGTCCGGTCCGTGCAGGCCGAGGGTGACGTTGCGCAGCACCCGCTGCCACGGCAGCAGCCGGTCGGCCTGGAAGACGATCGCGCGCTTCGCGGGGACCTCCACTCGCCCGCCGTCGGGCCGGTCGAGGCCGGCCAGCAACCTGAGGAGGGTGCTCTTGCCGCAGCCGGAGGGGCCCAGCAGGACCACCAACTCCTCGTCGGCGATGGTGAGGTCGAGGTGGTCGAGGACGACCCGGTCCCCGAAGCGGCGGACGACCTTCTCGGCGACGGCGCCGGTCTGCCGGCGATACCGTGTGCCGCGCGGAGCAACCGTGGCGCTCATGCTGCCTCATAACTGGGACGCCACCGCAGCAGCACCCGCTCGAGAACTCTGACGAACTGGTCGGCGAGCAGACCGAGGAGCGAGTAGATCACCAGCCCCACGAAGACCTGGCCGGTCTGCAGGTAGGTCTGCCCCTGGGTGATGAGGTAGCCGAGCCCCTTGTCGGCGTTGACCGTCTCGGCGGCCACCAGACCCAGGACGCTGTAGGCGAGGGAGAAGCGGAGCCCCACCAGGAACCCCGGCACGGCGCCGGGCACCAGCACCCGCGTCACGAGGCGCCAGGTGCCCGCACCCGTCGTCCGCGTCATCTCGATCAGACGCTGATCGACACCGCGGATCGCGGCGAAGAGGTTGACGTACATCGGGACACCGGCGCCGAACGAGATCAGCAGTACCTTCGTGAGCTCGTCGATGCCGAACCACACGATCATGAGCGGTAGCACCGCCAGCAGCGGGATCGTGTTGAGGATCTGCACGACACCGTTGAACAGGTACTCGCCGCTGCGCAGTAGCCCGCCCAGTACGCCGGTGACGATGCCCACCGTCAGACCGATCGAGAGGCCGATGCCGGCCCGTTGCAACGAAATCGCCAAGTCCGGTCCCAGGACGCCCTGTTGCCACAGATCGACGGCGGACTTGACGATGGAGGTCGGTGCCGGAGCGTAGGTCTTCTTGAGGACGCCGGCCCTCGCCAGCAGCTCCCAGGCGATGAGGATCACGACCGGAGTGGTGTAGATGCCCAACGGCCAGCGCAGACGCTCGCGAAGGGTGTGCAACGTGGTCCGGCGGCGGGCGTCGCGCGGCAGGAAGACCTCGCGCTCCTGCGCGCTTGTCGGCTCGGCGACCGCCGAGCCGACGGCCGGCCTGCCGAGGCTCGCCTCGGTCATGCCGCCACCTCCAGCACCTTGCTGTAGTGCGAGGCGTCGCCGACCAGTTGCTCACTGCGGCGGCCGTCGACACCGACCGGCACGTCGCCGGCCACCGTCACACGGTTGAGGCGGCGCGGGTGGTCGTCGTAGTTGTCCACCCCGTAGTGCTGGGTGATCCTGTTGTCGAAGATCAGCAGCTGACCGGGGGCCCAGGTCCAGCGCAGGATGTTCTCCGGGCGGGTCACGTACGACTGGAAGAGGCGCAGCAGCTCCGCCGAGTCGGCGCTCGGCAGACCGACGATCCGCTTGGCGAACCCGCCGATGAACAAACCCCGTTCGCCCGTCAGGGGGTGGACCCGCACGAGGGGGTGCTCGGTCTCGTACGGGGTCGCGACGAAGGCCCGGTCGTACTCCGCACGCTGCGCCGTCGTTGCCGAGGGGCGCGCGTAGTCGTACTGGTTGGTGTGCACGACGCGCAGGGAGTCCGCGAGGAGACGGAGCGGCTCGGGCAGGTCACGGTAGGCCGTGGCCGCGTTCGCGACGAGTGTCTCGCCGCCGTACGGCGCGGTCACGACGGAGCGGAGCGTCGTCAACTGCGGCGGGTTGAGCACGAAGGTGACGTCGGTGTGCCACTCGTTCGCCTTCGATGTCTCACTGTCGACGGCGAGCACGTTGGTCGTGCCGTCAGCGGCCGGGACGTTGGGGTGGGCGGTCGTCAGGTCGCCGAACCACCCGGCCACCCGCTCCTGTGCCGCGTTGTCGAGCCGCACGTCCTCGAACACGATCGCCTTGTGCTCGTTGAGAGCGCGACGGAGCGCCGTGACCGTAGAGGGATCGGGGAGCGCGGCGAAGTCGACGCTCCCGACGAGCGCGCCGATGCGGCCCGTGAGCTTGCGAATGGTCGGAGACATGAGGAGGTCCCTCTCAAGAAATGGGCGCACTGCCGGTGCCGAGAGTCGGAGTGGACGAGTAAAGGGGCAGCGAGAACCGTCACGAAGCCGGCATCAGGTCCGGTCGCGAGGCGTGGACCCGACACCGTCGCGAGGGGTGCCGGGCGAAGGTGAAGGTGTGCGGAGGAGGCCGTACGACCGCACCGGGCAGCGCATGCCGTCCAGGCTGTCCTACGGAAGTGCCGCCGTACGCGCGTCAGTTACCCGCGTGACAGGCTCTTCGGCCCGCAGCCGAGGGCACCTGCCGTGCGGCAGTGAGGAGAGAGGAAGGAAGGCAGTCGTACGGTGGATACGGCGGGCAAGTACGCCTCGGCGCACACCGGCCGCTGTCTGGCCGCTTCGCGGGTCAGTTGCACACCTTGCGGATCAACGACAACAGAACGCGCTGGAGACATGCGCCAAGTCGATGTGGCGCCTCCGGGTCAAATCCAAACGCGGGTTCATGAGACGTGAGTTGAGCAGACCCCCACCCCGTCGGTCAATATGTCGCGGGCAGATCTCACATCTCGGAAGACCCGGTACCTGTTCCCCGGCGGGCCGGGCGCAGGGCGGGCTGGAGAGCGAGTCGGTTGTCCGTGGGGTGGTGGCCTTCGGGGCTGAAGGGTGGGACGGCGGCGGGCAGGCCAGCGTGGTGACCTCGTCCGGGCGCGCCAGGTTCTGCCGCACCGCCGCACGGCTGCCGACCGGTCCCTCGCCCTGGTACAGCGCCACCCGCGACCCTTCGCCGAAGGCGGGCGCGGCGCGGCGCCTACCGGATACCGGATATTGGATCACAGGTCGACCTGGCCGGCTGTCACGGCTTTCCCGCTGTCAGCCATCAGTTATCCCTTATGCGGTAAAACCCTTTTCACGCAGCAGCGATCATGACTCGGCGGCTTGGAATGCGTACGCCGAGTGACAACCGCTGCCCAATCCGGCGCCAGGCAGCCCGGGCTCGCGACGCGGGACGACGGCGACCGGAGCGACCGCCTCAGGAGCGAGACACGCAGGTGGGGGCGCCGGTGAGAGGTCGGTGACGCGGTGCATTTATCTGGATCGCGAGGTTTATGTGTGGATACGGGTGGTACTCAGGGGTTTGCGTGGGTCGGAAGGTGTCTCCATCCAACGTGGTGCCGGTGCCGATCCGACTACGGTGCGTTTGGTCAGGCAGGGCCCGATCGCATTTCCTTTACCGCCTGCCGGCCGAGTTGTCGCACAGCGCTCCGACTCATTTCCGGGGTGTATTCACCCTTTTGCAGCTGCCGGTTTCGGCCGGGCTGATGGAGGCCGCTTATTTCATTCGACAGGCATCCTTCAACGGACTGCCCGCTGGCACCGAGGACGACGATGACCGATTCTGCCTCCCGCGAGCCGAACAGCCTCGACGTCGAGAAGTCCCCTGATCCCGTAGAGCTGCCCGGGTACGACCCGGCCCGGCTGCGGCCCGCCGTCGTCCATTTCGGCGTCGGCGGATTCCATCGCGCGCACCAGGCGGTCTACTTCGATCAGCTGGCCGAGCTGGGGCACTCCCAATGGGGCGTCATCGGCATCGGGATGCACCGCCCCGAGATGGGCGAGGTGCTCGACGCACAGGACAACCTGTTCACCGTCGTTCGCCGCGGTACCGATGACAGTACGGCGAAGGTCGTGGCCGGCATGGTCGAGTACCTGCTGCTCGCCGACGACCCGGACGCCGTACGCGCCCGCCTGGCCGATCCGCAGATCCGGCTGGTGACGCTCACCATCACCGCCGACGGTTACACCGTGCCCGACGATCCCGAGGAGGCCCGCGACTCCGTCTTCGGGCTGATCGTCGACGCCCTCGACGCACGTCGGGAAGCCAACGAGGCACCCTTCACCGTGCTGTCCTGCGACAACCTCCCCGACAGCGCCGCCGCGACGCGGGAGGCGGTGATGACACTGGCCGGGCGCCGCGATCCCGCACTGGCCGAGTGGATCGCGGAGCGGGTCACCTTCCCGGGCAGCATGGTCGACCGCATCACCCCGGCGACCACGCCGGAGGACCGTGACCTCGTGGAGCAGGAGTTCGGGGTGGAGGACCGGTGGCCGGTCATCACCGAACCCTTCACCCAGTGGGTGATCGAGGACGACTTCTGCAATGACCGGCCGCCCCTGGACCGGGTCGGTGTGCGCTTCGTCCCCGACGTCGCCCCCTACAAGCTGATCAAGAGCCGGATGCTCAACGGTGTCCACTGCGCGTTGGGCTACGTGGGCTACCTGGCAGGCCACCGCAGTACGGACGAGGCGATGGCCGACCCGCTGGTCGCCGGGTACGTCGAAGGGCTCATTCGCGAGGAGATCATCCCCCTCCTGCCCGCCGACGTCGCGGGCATGGCCCTGGAGGAGTACGGCGACACCGTCCTCGAACGGCTGCGCAACCCCAGCATCGGTGACCAACTGTCCCGGCTGTGCCGCCGGGGTTCGACGAAGATGCCCGACTACCTGCTGCCCTCGCTGCACGAGGCGCACGCCCAGGGGCGTCCCCGGACCCGGCTCGCCTTCGCCGTGGCCGCCTGGATGCGCTACCTGCGCGCCGTCGACCTCGACGGCAAGCCGATCGACGTGCAGGACGCCCGCGCGGACGAACTACGGGAGGCGGCGCGGCGCGGGGGTGACGATCCGGGTCCCCTGCTCGCCGTCGAGGGGATCTTCGGTGATCTCTCCCAGGACGCCGAGAGCGTCGCCGACATCCATCGTCTCCTGACCGCCCTCGACGAGACGGACCTGCGCACCGCAGTGCGGCACCTGTCGGCACCGCAAGCCGTATGAGTGGCCCGTTCACTTCCAAGGAGACCTATGGACACGCCGCGCCTCGCCGGGATCACCACCCTGCTGCTGGACGCCGACGGAACACTGTTCCCCTCCGAGGAACCGGCGTTCGTGGCTTCCGCGGTCGTCACCGAGGAGTTCGCCCGAGACTTCGGCCTGACCGGCGACTTCTCGCCCGAGAATCTGCGCCGGACCACCACGGGCAAGAACTTCCGCAGCACCGCGCAGGACCTGCTCGCCCAGCACGGCACCGTCCTCGACGCCGGTCAGCTGCAGACGTGGGTGGACCGGGAGAAGGCCGAGGTCACCGCCTACCTCGGTCAGGTCCTCAAGCCCGAACCGGACGTCGTGAAAGCCCTGACCCTCTTGAGCCGCAACTACCGTCTGGCCGTGGTCAGTTCCAGCGCCCTGACGCGACTGGCGGCATGCATCACCGCCGGCGGACTGGACGAACTGCTGCCCCCGGCCGTCCGCTTCAGCGCCGAGGACAGCCTTCCGGTGCCGACGAGCAAGCCGGATCCGGCCGTGTACCAGTTGGCCCTGGACCGGCTCGGGATCGAGTCGAACCAGGCCATCGCCCTGGAGGACTCGGTCAGTGGAACGGGCTCCGCGGTCGCGGCCGGCATCATCACGGCGGGCATCGTGCAGTTCGTGCCCGCCGACGAACGCGCCGACCGGAAAAGCCGGTTGCGCGAAGCCGGCGCGGCGTGGGTGACCGACTCGTGGGAGCACTTCGCGCGGGATGTGTCCCCGCACACCGCCGCCACGGTGACGCCATGACGGACACGAGCCGGCCGCGGTCCTGGCCGGCCCGGCGGTCAGCCAGCGGCGGTGACGTCCTGGCCGCCTCACCGGCGCTCTGGTCCCTCCTGCACGGCCTCCTCAGCGACGTCTACCGCCCGGACTCCGGCCGCACCCGGAGTCCGGAGTCCGGACCCCGCCCGTTCCCGCGGACATCACCTCGGAAGTGCCCTATGAAACCGGATGAGAAAACCATGCGGGGCCCAGGTGAGCGGCGCATCGCCGATGCGGCGGAACGCATCGTCTCCGAAGGCGAACCCCGGTTGCACCGCACCTGGCTGGCCCTGATCGCCACCTCGCTGCTCGGGGGCATCGACGTCGGTGTCGGCATCATGGCGCTGCTCTTCGTGCGACACGCCACCGGGAGCGAACTGCTGGCCGGGATCGCCTTCTCCGTCGGTTTCATCGCCCTGCTGCTGGGCCACAGCGAACTGTTCACGGAGGGGTTCCTCGTTCCGGTCGCCACCGTGGTCGCTCACGCGGCGACCTGGCTCGACCTCGCGCGGATGTGGGCGACGGTGCTGGTGATGAACCTCGTGGGAGGGTGGATCTTCACCTGGCTGGTCATGACGGCCTACCCCGAACTGCACGGAACCGCTGCCGCCCTCGGTGCGCACTACGTCAACGGCGGCTACACCCTGCGGACCTTCTGCCTCGCCGTCCTGGCCGGCGGTGTGATCACGCTCATGACCCGCATGCACCACGGCTCCGACTCGATGACGGGAAAGCTCGCGGCGTCCGTCGCCACCGCGTTCGTACTGGCCGGTTTCTCCTTGTGGCACTCCGTCCTGGACTCACTGCTCGCCTTCGCCGGCCTCCACACCGGCCATGCGGCGTACGGCTACGCCGACTGGGCGCGGTGGCTGGCATGGTGCGTACTGGGCAACATCGTCGGCGGCCTCCTCCTGACCACCGCTCCGCGCCTGGTGCGCAGTTCCCCCGTACTGGACCCACACGCGGACCCACACGCGGACCCAGACGCGGACCCAGACGCGGACGCAGGCAGCCACGGCGGAGCCTGACCACGGCGGCCGGAAAGATCCGCTCCGTCCCCCCTCCCCTCTTCGCCCCGGATGAAGGCGACCTGCGCCCGCGACGCCGTGCCGGCGAGAACAGGAAGGCGCCCTCAGAGAGCGCGGGGAGTGCAGGGAGCACAGAGAGCGGGCAAGGGCGCGGAAAGCAGGCCGCATCAGGTCAGAACACGGGTGCGGCCTGCTCGGCGCACTGAGCGGAGGTGCAGACCACGCGGCCGTCCCCGCGCGCTCCGGTTACCCACATGAGCTCGGTCCTCACAGCGCGTCAACGTGCGCTACTCGGGTTTTTGCGGAACTTTATACCTGATGCGGTATTTGTCACCGAAGCGAGGGACCGATGACCACTGAGACGGAACCGGCCACGTTGGTGCCGATCGAGGGGAAGCGCAGCAGAGGCCGGGTGATCGTCTCCTGGCTGACCACCACGGACCACAAGAAGATCGGCCACCTCTACCTGATCACCTCGTTCGGGTTCTTTCTGATCGCCGGGTTGCTGGCGATGGCGATCCGGGCCGAACTGGCCCGCCCTGGACTGCAGTTCTTCTCCACCGAGCAGTACAACCAGGCGTTCACGATGCACGGCACGATCATGCTGCTGCTCTTCGCCACCCCGACGTTCGCCGGTTTCGCCAACGCGATCATGCCGCTGCAGATCGGCTCCCCGGACGTCGCCTTCCCCCGGCTGAACATGCTCTCCTACTGGCTGTTCGCGCTGGGCGGCCTCATCGTGCTCAGCAGCTTCCTCACCCCCCAGGGCACCGCCGACTACGGCTGGACCGCCTACACCCCGCTGAGCGGACCCACCCGCACCCCGCAGATGGGCGGGGACCTGTGGGTCATGGGTCTCGCGCTCGCCGGGTTCGGCACGATCCTCGGCGCGGTCAACTTCGTCACCACGATCATCTGCATGCGCGCACCCGGCATGACCATGTTCCGCATGCCGATCTTCACCTGGAACGTCCTGCTCACCTCGGTGCTGGTGCTGCTCGCCTTCCCCGTCCTGGCCGCCGCCCTCTTCGCCCTGGAGGCGGACCGGCGCTTCGGTGCCCTGGTCTTCGAAGCGGCGAACGGCGGACCGATCCTGTGGCAGCACCTGTTCTGGTTCTTCGGACACCCCGAGGTCTACATCCTCGCGCTGCCCTTCTTCGGGGTGATCACCGAGATCCTTCCCGTCTTCTCCCGTAAGCCGATCTTCGGTTACATGGGTCTGGTCGGCGCCACCATCACCATCACCGGGCTGTCGGTGACGGTGTGGGCGCACCACATGTTCGCCACCGGGGCGGTGCTGCTGCCGTTCTTCTCGTTCATGAGCTTCCTGATCGCCGTGCCGACCGGCGTGAAGTTCTTCAACTGGATCGGCACCATGTGGCACGGCTCCCTCTCGTTCGAGCCGCCGATGCTGTGGGCGGCCGGCTTCCTGGTGACGTTCCTCTTCGGCGGCCTGACCGGCGTCCTGCTCGCCTCGCCGCCGATGGACTTCCACGTCACCGACAGCTACTTCGTCGTGGCCCACTTCCACTACGTCCTCTTCGGCACGATCGTCTTCGCGATGTTCGGCGGATTCAGCTTCTGGTGGCCGAAGATGACCGGCACCATGCTCGACCACCGACTGGAGAAGATCCACTTCTGGACCCTCTTCGTCGGCTTCCACACCACGTTCCTCGTCCAGCACTGGCTCGGTGCCGAAGGCATGCCCCGCCGCTACGCCGACTACCTCGCCGCCGACGGCTTCACCGCCCTCAACACCCTCTCCTCCATCGGCGCCTTCCTGCTCGGCCTGTCCACGCTGCCGTTCCTCTACAACGTGTGGAAGACCGCCAAGTTCGGCGAGCGGGTCAAGGTCGACGACCCCTGGGGCTTCGGCCGTTCACTGGAGTGGGCCACCTCCTGCCCGCCGCCCCGCCACAACTTCGTCACCCTGCCCCGCATCCGCTCCGAATCCCCCGCCTTCGACCTCCACCACCCCGCCCTCGCCGAGACCGAGGACCGTGAGAACGCCGGCAGGCGCGAGGGCATCGGCCCCGACACCCACAAAGGCGAGCCGCAGTGAGTCCCGGCCGGTCTCCGGGGCCGCTGGAACGCCAGGGCGCCGGACTGGCCAACGAGGTCGAGGGCTACCTCCTCCTCCAGGCCGAACGGGACCAGGCGCGGCTCGAAGCGGAGACTCTCTGCTCCCGCCTGCCCTGGCTCACCAGCGCCCAGGCCGAAGAAGTGGCGCGCCACTACATCGAGCAACGGCTCGGGCTGACCAGACAGGCACTGCGGATCACCGCCGACCGGGCTCACCAACTGCGCCCGTTGTACGAGGCCCGCTACGCGGCACTCCGCCTGAACCTGATGAAGTGGCACGCGGCCTGCGCCTCGCTCCTCTTCACGGCTGCCGGCACGGCCGGCACCAGCCTGTACCTGCTCACCCGTTGACCGCCCGCACGGACCAGCACCTCGCCCCGGCCGCACGCAGACAGTGCCGCAACAGTACGAGCACGTCCGTAAAGCGGAGCTACTCGCCCACCGTCACCACGTGCTTGCCCACGACGCCGCCGCGCTCGAACGCCTCGTGCGCTGCGGCGATGTCCACGAGCGGGTACACGCTGTCGACCACCGGGCGCAGCGCCCCCGACCTGACGAGGCCGGCGACATCGCGCAGCACGGGGGTCTCGGGGTTGGCGCTGAAGGTGCGGATGCGGCGCGAACCGTGCACGCTCGACGCGGCGATCGCGGCCAGGGACGACGGGGACAGCCCGACGGTGACCATCCGGCCGTTCTTGGTCAACCGCCCCCGGTAGCAATGCAGTTCGGAGCCGACGGTGTCGACGATGACGTCGAACGGTCCGATCTGGTCGGAGGTTGTGGAGCCGTAGTCCAGGACCTCCTCGGCGCCGAGGTCGGTGAGGACCTTGGCGTGGCGGTCGCGAGCGAGCGCGGTGACCTGGCCGCCCATGGCGTGTGCGAGTTGTACGGCGGCCGTGCCGACCCCGCCGGCCGCGCCGCGGACCAGGACCCGTTCCCCGCCCTTGAGAGCCACGCTGTCGCGCAGCGCGATCAGCGCCGTGGCGCCCGCGACGACCAGGGCCGCCGCCTCGACCGACGAAAGGTCCGCCGGGGTGTGGGAGACGCGGGTCGCGGAGACCACGACGTACTCGGCCGCGCCGGCCACAGAGTGCCGCTGGCGGGGATGCACCATGCCCCACACCCGGTCTCCGGTACGGAAGTCCGCGACATCGGCGCCGGTCGCGGCGACCGTGCCCGCGAAGTCCAGCCCCGCCCCGATCGGGAACCGGCGTCCCGACACCATCTTCAACCCGCCCGCACGGACGATCACGTCGTGTCCGTTCACGCTGGACGCCTCGACCGCCACCAGCACCTCGCCCGCGCCGGGGGCGGGCCGGTCGACGTCGTTGACCCGCAGGACGTCCGCTGCACCGAAACTCATGATCTGAACGGCCTTCATGTCGCTGTCCTTCCGGGACCGGCTGTGGTGTGTCCGATGCTGGACCCTGTGCGCGGCAGCACGGTCGTTCCCCTTGTCCTGGGACTGGCGGACCCACCCTCACATGCCCCGCCGACGGCATACTGGCGCTGTGACCGACGCCCCCCTCGCCATCAGTGACGATTCCCGACGCGAACTCGCCGAGTTCCTGCGCACCCGCCGAACTCGGCTGCGCCCGCAGGACGTTGGCCTTGAGCCCGGCCCGCGGCGGCGCGTCGCCGGGCTCCGGCGGGAGGAACTGGCTCTGCTGGCCGGGGTGAGCTCGGACTACTACCAGCGCATGGAGCAGGGGCGCGACGTACGGCCCTCCGAGCAGGTCCTGGACGCCCTCGCACGCGCGCTGAACTTCTCCACCGAGGAGACCCGCCACCTGCACAGTCTCGCCGCCGCCGCGCGCACCCCGGTTCGCCGGCCGCGCAGCCACGAGCCGGAGGAGGTGCCGCCCACCACGCTGCGGCTGCTGGGCTCGACGACCTCGCCCGCTCTGGTCGTCGGCCGTTTCCTGGACGTGCTGGCCTGGAACCCGCTCGGGGGCTCCCTGTTGGGCGAGTTCACCCGGCAGCCGCGGAGGGAGCGGAACCTGCTGGCGCTGTTCCTGCACCCCGAGGCCGACCATGCGTGCCCGAACCGGGCGGCCACCGTCGCCGAGCTGACCGGGATGCTGCGGACGCAGGTCGCCGCCGATCCCGGTCACCCGCGCGCCGTCGAGCTGGTGGGTGAACTCGCCGTCCGCAGCGATGAGTTCGCGGCCCTGTGGGCCCGCCATGACGTGCAGGAACCGACCCGCGGACGCATGCGCGTCGACCACCCCATGGTCGGCGAACTGAACCTGGACTGGGACGCCTACCCGATCCCGGGCAACTCCGGCCCCGTCCTCATGGTCTGCACCGCCCCCGAAGGCAGCCCCGATGCCGAACGACTCCAACTGCTCGCCGGCCTGCTCGACTCCCGCTGAGCGCGGAGGCCGGTGAGGTCAGAGGCGCACGGTGGGGTGTTCATCGCGTCGCGGACCCGGCGGCTGAGGTTTCGGCGGGCTCTGGTCCACCCGGTCGGCCAGACCACTTGGCGGACAGAGAGGTATGCCCAAACCCGGTCAGCAGCTGTCAGACGCAGTCGGTCGGGGTGACGGGTGGGCGGCATCCCGCGCCGCCCACCCGCCGGTCCGTCAGGGTTGTACGGGCAGCGTCGGGCAGTTGGAGGTGGTGGGCCTGCCCGCGAGCCGGTCGGTCAGCCAGGAGATGGCGGCGCCCTGATCGGTCAGCAGGGGGGCGAAGTGGTTGAGGAGCGCGCTGCCGACGTCGGGCAGGACGACGGCCTTGTACGTGACGTCGGCACCCTTGTGACACCAGTCGACGGCGAGTTGGCGTGCCTGGGCGTGCGGGACGAGGTTGTCGCTGACGCCCGTCGCCACGCGGACGGGGCCGGACGGTTTCAGCGTGCCGATGCGCTGGCTGTCCAGGAACGCCTTGAGTTCCGGGGTCGAGGCGATGATGTCGCTGAGCGCCTGCCCGTCGGTCGTCCACCGGGTGCTCTTGGTGTAGCCGTAGCCGAGGAGCGCGTCGCCGACACACATGGTCGACAGGTCGGTGAGGGCCGCCTTGCCGGCCGCGTTGAGATGCGCCTCGGCGAGGGGCTTCAGCGCGGGGTCGGACTGGAGGAAGCCGTTGAGCGACCAGCCCAGCGCGCCGGCCAGTTCGCTGCCGTCGATGGCCTTGGTGACGGAGGTCAGGTCGGCGGGCGCCGCACCGGCGTAGGTCCCGGCGAGGGTGACGTCGGGGGCGTAGGACGACTGGAGTTCGGCCGCGGCGGCGGTCGCCCCGCCGCCCTGGCTGTAGCCGAACAGCCCTACCGGGGAAGCGGAGTTGACGGAGGCTCCGCTCAGTGAGCGGGCGGCGCGGACGGCGTCCAGGACCGCATGTCCCTCGTCGACCCGGTTGACGTAGGTGTGCAGCCGGTCCGTCGCGCCGAGTCCGGCGTAGTCGGTGACGACCACGGCGGTGCCCTTCGCGAGGAGGCGGTAGATCGCCAGGTCCTCGTAACCGACCGTCACGGTCTGGCCGTTGAGCGTCAGCGGGTGTTCCAGGCCCAGGGACGCGGCGCACTGGTCGCCCTGTCCCTGGGTGCCGGGGGCGACCGCGACGACGGGGCGTGGGCCGGAGCCCTGCCAGGCGGCGGTCGGTTCGATGTAGGCGCCGGTGACGGCCACCGGCCGGCCGTTGGAGTCGGTCGACTTGTACATCAGGCGGGTCGCCCGGCCGGGCAGCGGCCCGTCCAGGCCGGGCAGGCTGAGCGCGAGCGGGAGGGGTTCCGAGCGTACGAGCGCGCCGTCGGCGGCGGGCAGGGTGGCGGGCGGGTCGTAGAAAGCGGGGATGGTGACGCCCCGGGAGACGACCTCGTCCGCCGCCGTGGCGGTGGTGAACGACAGGGCCTGGGCGCCGAGGCAGGCTGCGACGGTGACCGCGGTGGCCAGAAGCTTTCTGCGTGCGGGCATGGGGAACCTCCTGTGGAGCGGCCGGCAGAGAGGTGCACTGGGGAGTGCGAGGCGGGTGCGCGGCCGTCCCACAGGCCGGTTGCACGCCGCGCTGACGTGGTGCGTCAGGACCTTACCTGCGGGTAAGTTACTCGTGGTAGCACTCGGCGGGTTACGGTTCGGTAATGTGACGCGCCGTCCAACGAAGGCCGCCAGTACGCCCGTCGGACCGCACGCGAACAGCCGCCTTCCGCCCCGATGCACGCACGCCGTGGACACGGATCAGCAGAAGCCGGCAAAGACAGACAAAGTACTTCTTTCATCTGTTACATCCTTAGACTCGCGAAACCCCTCCCCACCGACCCAACCGGAGGTTTCGCGTGTCACACCCACCCGCTGGGGACCAGCGTCAACTCGTCCTGCCCGCAGGCTTCGAGGAAGTCGTCTGGGCGATCGACCGGTATGTGTCGGACAGGCAGAGCGGCCTGCCGCGCCGGACGCCGTTCCGTGAACACCGCCTGCCTGCACTGCTGTTGGCCCGGGAGTCCGAGGACGGGACGGCCACGGGGGGCGCCGAGCCGGATCCGGGCCTCGCCCCACTCGTCCTGTCCTACGGGCAGCGCCTGGTCTCGCCCGCGGACTGTCCGTCACCGCACCGCTCAAGTGGCGCCCCGCACGCGGTCGTCGACGACGTACGTCTCGCACGAGAACACGGTGTGAGCGACCGGCCCGTGCGGTTGCTGGACGACGTGGCACGGCAGTTGCGCACCTCCGTGCCCGACGGGGCCGGGACGCTGCGGCTGCCCGAGTTCGACACGGTCCTCTCCGTGCTCCGCGCCGAACTCGTGCCCGGCGACGCCGAGCAGGAGCGGACGGCGCTGCGGGAAATGCTCTGCGACAGGGTCGCCCGGCGGTTCCAGCCGGCCGCCCGGACCGCACAGCTCGGCGAGGTGGCGGGGGGACGACTCGGTGCGGCCCTGCGGCTGGTCGCCGTCGTGCCGGCCGGCCGGCTGTGGCGCGGGTGGTACGGGCTGCGCGTCGACCGGCACCACCCCTGGATGGGCCGGATGCTCGACCAGCCCGGCCGGAGCTTCCTCGCCGCGGCAGCCCAACTGCGCGCGGCGCAAAGGCACTTGGTGGCTCACGGGTTGGCGGAGACCCCGCCTCCCGGAGCGGTGGCGGCGGCCTCCCGCGACGGGGCGATGATCCGCCAGGTGCTGCTCACGGCGCTGCTGCGTGACCTGACGCGAGCGGCGCGGCCCGCGGTGTGGAGCCGGTTACGGCCCCGGCGCCGATGGGCCTGCGTCGTGCTCCTGCCGACCGTCGGCGGCGAGGGTTCGTCCTGCCGCACGTTCCTGGACACCTACGCCGCCGTCGTCCGCGACGCCGGCGCCAGTCCGCTGCTGGTGCTGGGCGCGGCCACGGAGGAGCTCCCCTCGTACGCCGCCGCTCCCCCGCCCCCGGCTCTGCCCGCGCAGGCCGGGGCGCCGGGGGGACGCCGGGCCGGCCGGCTCGTGTCGGCGCTGTTCGAGGAGGCGGTCGGCGGTCGGGGTGCCGACCGGGTGCATGTGGTGCCGCTGCCCCGGACCCCGGACGACGGCACCGCCGCGGAGCGGCTGGCCGTGCACCGCGCCGTACGCTCCCGTCGGCCCCGCACCGTCGACTGGGTACGCCCGGTCGCCGCCGTCGCCGTCGCGGCACTGGTGTGCGCCGGCGCCTTCGCGCTCTCCCAGGCGGTGGTCGCGCGGCTCCTTCCCGGGTGGCGGGCCGCCGCCACCTGCACCCACGTCGCGACCGACGAGGTGGTCGGCCTCACCGACGGCACCGACGGCTGCGACCTCGCGCACGGTCTGTACGCGTCCGAGCTGAGGAAGCTGGAGCGCACACTGGGCCGGCAGAACGCCCAGGTGGACACCGACCAGCCCTACCGCAGCCTCGTCTTCCTCGCACCGATGAGCGTCGGCTCGGAGTCCAAGCGGACCGTGCCCACCGGCTTCCAGATGCTGCGCGGTGCCCTGCTCGCCCAGCGGCAGGCCAACCACGGCCATCAGAAGTCCCAGGTGCCGGTACGGCTCCTCATCGCCAACGCGGGCGAGTACTTCCACTACGGCTCGCACGCCGGCCTGAACCCCGGAAACCACAGCGGTGTGGACGTCGCCCAGATGATCGTCGACCGGGTCGGCCGGGATCACATCGCGGCCGTCATGGGGCTGGCCCAGAGCCGCCCCGAATCCCAGCAGGCGGCGATCGAGCTGGGGGAGCACGGCATCACCGTCCTGGGGACCGGGGTCTCCGGGCAGCGCATGGTCGAGGGCCAGGCTCCTGTCTCCTACTTCCAGCTCTCGCCGCCCGACTCGCGCATCGCACAGGTCGTGGCCGCCTTCGCCCGTCACTCGCCCCGGCTGGGAGCGCTGGCGAAGCCGGCTCCCGGGCATGCCGGGCCCGCCGCCGTCATCGTCTTCGACCCCAAGGACTCGTACTTCAGCGCCGACCTCGCCCACCGCTTCACCGGTGCCTACCAGGCGTCCGGACCGGTGCACCTCGTGCCGTACGGCGAGCGGGAGGACGGCCGCCGGACGCGTGCCGTGGCCGACACCGTCTGCACCCTGATCCACCGCACCAACGGCTTCGTCCTCTACGCGGCCCGCTCCAGCGTCATGGAGGACCTGTTCCTCTCCATGCAGCACAACCAGGGCTGCCGGGCCGCCCCTCAGGGCCGGGTCGCCGTACTGGCCGAGAGCCCGGCCCCGGATCTGATCCTGCATCCGCGGCTGATGCCGCAGCAGTTCGGCGGACTGGCCCTCTTCTACCCCCAGTTCAGCCTGCCCGCGCCGGGCGGCCCCTTCGCCACGATCTTCCACGCGGCGTTCGGGCTGGCCGCCGAGAACGACGCCGCCGTCGGCTACGACGCCGTCAACATCCTCTCCGAGGCCATGGACGCCGTCTTCACCACCGACCGGCTCTTCTCCCCCAGCGCGCTCGTCACCTATCTCCAGGATCCGGGCGTCACGCGCTACGTCGGTGAAGCGGGGGTGATCACGCTGGACGGTCAGCACAACTACCCGCCCAACAAGGAGATGCACATCCTGGAGATCACCCCGGCCGGCACCCGGCTGACGGACCTGAGCTGCGGAGTGCTCTCCGAGGGCGCGAGGGTCGTCACCCACTGGGGTCCCGGGAACCGCTTCGACTGCCCGGTGGACAAGGCACCCTGAGGCGAACGGCCGTCAACTGCCGTACCACCGCGCCCACATGGGACAGTCTCACGCGTTCTCGGGCACCGGCGCCAGCTTCTCCGTCCTGTCGAAGTGGACGATGTCGGCGAGGGTGCCGCCGAGGATGGCGGCGCGGTCCTCGTCGGGGACGCCTTCGAAGTTCTCGGCGACGCAGTCGGCGCTGGAGCGGAAGGTGCCCTCGGCGTGGGGGTAGTCGTTGCCCCACATGATCGTCGAAAGGCCGGTGATGTGACGGGCCTTGACGGCCGTGGGGTCGTCCGCGAACTGCACATGGATCTGACGCCGGACGTACTCGCTGGGCTTGAGCGGCCAGGGCCACTTGGAGTTGACGGCGAAGAGGCGCCCCATGGCCGGCTGGTCCCGGGGCGAGCGGCTGTCGTCCCAGAAGCCGAGCCACCAGTCGGGGTCCTGGCCGGTGCCGGTCTTCCACAGCTTGTCCATGAAGCCCATGTAGGAGACGAGCCAGCCGGCGCTGTACTCGATGAGGTTGAAGTGCAGGTCGGGGAAGCGTTCGCAGGCGCCGCCGGCCACGAGGTCGGCGATGATGCCCTGGGGGCCGGCCGCCCCGCTGCCCCCGGCGCTCATGGTCCGGCTCGCCACCATGGCGTCGGTCAGCTGGCCCTTGCCCATGTTCATAGAGGTCATCAGGCCCCGGACCGTGGTCGCCGTCTCCGAGACGTTCTCCTTGACCTTGACCCCACCGGTGGCGACGTGGAAGAACACCGGCAGCCCGTTCGCCTGGGCCGCCGCCCACACGGGGTCGTACTCGTGGGACCAGTACGGCAGCGGCGGGATGTCCGGCAGCAGGATCGCGCCGATGCCCAGCCGCGCGACGCGCTCGATCTCGGCGACCGCGTCCGGGATGTGGGTGAGGGGGATCGCGGCGGTCGGCCGCAGCCGGCTGCGGTACGGGAGGTAGCGCTCGACGAGGTAGTCGTTCCAGACGCGGGCGTGGGCCATGGACAGTTCGTGGTCGTCGGTGAAGAGCACGAACAGGGACAGGTTCGGGAACATGACCGAGGCGTCGACGCCGTCGAGGTTCATGTCACGGAGGATGTGCTCCGGCTCTCCGTCGGGTGTCTCCCCGCCCTTCTGCCGGTACTTGGAGATGGTCCAGCCGTCGAATCCGATCGTGTGCAGCTTCTTGAACTGGGTGTGGCCGCCCTCGACGATCGGTTCGTCGAGGGTGAACTCCTCTTCCCACAGGGCGCGTTCGCGCAGGTTCTTGGGGAGCCGGGTCTTGAACAGGTCGACCGGCTCGATGATGTGCGAATCGCCTGACACGACGAATTCCTTGAACACAGGCCGTACCCCTCTCGACACATGCGCTTTATACCGACCGATCGGTCTACGATGAGGTCTACCGCCGCCCTCCCCCGTCGTCAAGGGGATCGACGCGCACTGGTGCTCACCGGCGGCTCCCCCGCGAACGCCGGGAGGGCACCCGACCGGGCCGGCGCCCGTCAGATGCCCTCGGTAAGTCCGACTCACCTTGCCGGGTTACCGCTTGGGCCCGTCGGAACGCTTGCGATGGAGCGTGAAGTTCTCGAACACCGACAGCTCACCGTGCGGCTTGTTCACGTTGTAGTAGGTGACGTGCATACGGGTGGTGTCACCGGCGTACCGGCCGGGGTCGACGGTGAACGCCGCGAAGCCGTAGGGGTGTTCGGTGTCGCGGACCCCGGTCCAGACCGCCTCCTCCTTGGTGTAGGCGGAGGTGCGCTTGCCGTTGGAGCCGGCGGTCGCCGACACCGAGGTGATCACCTTGGCGGTGCCGTCCTTGAAGAAGTTCTGGTTGGTGGTGCCCGAGACACCCCCGCCACCGAGGATCATGTGCACGGTGCCGAGGCCGGTGTCGATGGAGTCGGTGGCCTGGGAGGCCGGGCGCGGGGTCAGCGTCTCGCTGCCGGTGACGACACCGCGTACGGCGAGCGAGCGCTCGTAGTTGTGCTCGTGGCCGCAGAGCACCAGGTCCACCCCGTACCTGTCGAAGAGCGGACCGTACTTCTGGCGCAGTCCCAGGTCGGCACCGTTCGCGTCGGAGGAGCTGATCATGACCTGGTGCATGGCGACGACGATCCAGTCGGTGTCGCGCGAGGCGCGGGCCGTCCGCAACTCTTTTTCGAGGAACGCGAGTTGCCGTCCACCCGAGTAGCCGCTGATGTAGACGTCGCCGCCGTCCTGGAGGCAGTTGTCGTCGTTCTGCAGCACGATCACCCGGACCGAGCCGACCGTGAACGCGTACCAGAGGCCCGCGAGTTCGGCGTCCGTCTCGGTGGAGGGGAGGGTGAAGTAGGTCTGGTAGGCGCCGAGTCCGAGCGGGCCGTTGGCCTTCTCGATCTCGTGGTTGCCGGCCGCCGGCATCCAGGGGCGGAACCGCGCGGAACGGGTGTTGTTGGTGAAGAAGTTGTTCCACGTACGCACCCGGTCGACGTCCAGGTTGGCGTAGCACAGGTCGCCGTTGAGCAGGTGGAAGAGCGGCGCGACCTGCTCGATGCCGGTGACGATGTCCTTGGTCGCGGGGGTGGAGTTGGCGTCGAGCGCCACCGTGCCGGCCGCCGACCAGGTGACCTGCGGGGCCGACTGGTCGCCGAAGCTGGTGAAGGTGAAGGCGGACCGGCCGCGCGGCGCGGTGCGGAAGGTGCCGCTGTCGGGCGTCGCCCCCTCGTGCGTGGCGAGGTAGAGGTAGTCGGTGCCCGGGGTGAGCCGGCGCAGCGCGGCGTGATGGACGTGGACCGTGCGCTGGGAGGTGCCGTCGACGTAGGTGACCGTCCGGGCCTTGGCGCTGGAGCCGAAGCCGTGCTCCAGGGTGCCGTAGCGGACGACGGGGCCGGTCACCGGTCTGTCGGTGATCCAGGAGACCGTCATCTCGGTGCGCGGGTCCGCGCCGAAGGTGAGGTGCAGCCCCTGGACCGGGGGTGCGCCGGAGGAGTCCGCGGTGAGGTGCAGGGCCGGGGCGGTGAGCGGCGCCGCCTGCGCCGGGCCCGCTCCGAGCAGCGGCGTGACGGCCGCGCCCGCCCCCGCGGTGCCGAGGAGGCCCAGCGCGTGGCGGCGGCTGACTCCGTCCGCGGGGGCGGAGCCGTCCGGTGCGTCTGCCTGTGTGGTCATGGTGCCCTCCCTGGCGAGCGGTTGCGCAGCGACGAGCGCACCCTGGCGTGCCTCGGCGGCGGCTGGGTGAACGGTGCGTTGCCAGCGGGTCCGCGGGCCCGGGAGTCGCGGGCCGCGACGGTGATTCTTGCCCCGGCCTTTGCCCGGGCCGGCCCCGCGGTCGACGCGGCACCGACAGGAGCGGGGCGGGGCCGCGCGGCGGCCGGAGCCGGCGGGGCCGGTGCACGCGGCGGCCGGTCGTGGCCAAGGTCACGTGCGGATTTAGTTGCGCTCGACCCCGGGGACAGTGCCGCTCGGGAGAGGGCAAGGTCACAGCCATGTCCTCTGCTGCTCACCTGCCGATCTGCCCTAGCATCCGAGCATGACGGTCCTGCCTGACGACGGGCTCTCGCTGGCCGCCGAGTTCCCTGACGCGACCCATGAGCAGTGGCAACGCCTGGTCCAGGGCGTCCTGCGCAAGTCCGGCAAGGAAGTCTCGGACGGCTCCACAGCGGAGGCGGCCCTGTCCACCACGCTCGAGGACGGGCTCCGCGCCCGCCCTCTGTACACCGCGGACGACTCCGCGCCCGAGCCCGGCCTCCCCGGCTTCGCCCCCTTCGTACGGGGCGGCCGGCCCGAGGGCTCCACCCTCGGCGGCTGGGACGTACGCCAGCGGCACACGGCCGAGGGCGACGGCGCGGTCCTCGCGGATCTGGAGAACGGTGTCTCCTCGCTCTGGCTGGTCCTGGGCGAGCAGGGCATCCCGGTCTCCTCCCTCGGCCGGGTCCTCGACGGGGTCTATCTCGACCTGGCCCCCGTCGTGCTCGACGCCGGCCGCGAAGTCGGGTCCGCGGCGGCCGAGTTGCTCCGGCTGTACGGGGAGCGGGGCATCGCCGGGGAGAAGGCGCGCGGCAACCTGGGCGCCGACCCGCTGGGGTACGAGGCCCGTACCGGGGACGAGGGGTTCGGCTTCGCGCCGGTCGCCGCGCTCGCCCGGCGGTGCGTCGAGGAGTATCCGGGGCTGCGGGCGATGACCGTGGACGCGCTGCCGTACCACGAGGCAGGCGGCTCGGCGGGCCAGGAGCTGGGCTGCTCGCTGGCGACCGGTGTCGCCTGTCTGCGGGAGCTGACCGAGACCGGGCTGAGCGTCGAACAGGCCGCCGCCCAACTGGAGTTCCGGTACGCGGCCACTGCGGACCAGTTCCTGACCGTGGCCAAGCTGCGGGCCGCCCGCAGGCTGTGGGCGCGGGTCGCGGAGGTGTGCGGGGCGCCGGGCGGACAGGTGCAGCACGCGGTGACCTCGCCGGTGATGATGTCCCGCCGCGATCCGTGGGTGAACATGCTGCGCACGACGGTCGCGACGCTGGCCGCCGGGGTGGGCGGCGCCGACGCCGTCACCGTACTGCCCTTCGACCACGCGCTCGGGCTGTCGGACGCGTTCGCCCGCCGCATCGCCCGCAACACCTCGACGATCCTGGTCGAGGAGTCGCATCTGTCCCGGGTGATCGACCCGGCGGGCGGCTCCTGGTACGTGGAGCGGCTCACCGACGAACTCGCCCACGCCGGTTGGGAGTTCTTCCAGCACATCGAGCAACTGGGCGGCCAGGCAGCGGCGTTGCGTTCGGGCCGACTGCGCGAGGAACTGGCCGAGACCTGGGCGACGCGCAGCGCGAACCTCGCCCGGCGGCGCGAACCCGTCACCGGTGTCAGCGAGTTCCCGAACCTCGCCGAAGCCCTGGTGGAACGGCACCCCGCGCCCGTGCCCCCGTCCGGCGGGCTGCCGCGGGTGCGGCGGGACGAGGCGTTCGAGGCGTTGCGCGCCCGATCCGACGCGCATCTCGCGGCGACCGGCGCCCGGCCGCGGATCTTCCTGGCCGCCCTCGGCCCGGCCGCCGCGCACACCGCCCGGCTCGGCTTCGCCTCGAACCTGTTCCAGGCGGGCGGTATCGAGCCCGTCACGGAGGGCCCGTTCGAGGAGAGCGGTGCCACCGAGGTCTGTCTCTGCTCCAGTGACGCCCTGTACGGAGAACAGGCCGCCGAGATCGCGGCCGGTCTCCGGGCGTCGGGCGCCACCCAGGTGTTCCTGGCGGGCCGCCCCGGGGAGTACCCCGGTGTCGACGCCTATGTCTTCGCGGGCTGCGACGCCGTGGCCGTGCTCACCGCCACCCTCGACCGCATGGGAGTGTCCTGATGCCAATCCCCGACTTCTCCGGGATCGAGCTGGGGTCCCCCAAGGCCGAAGGCTCCACCGACGAGTGGCGTGACCTCGTCACCAAAGCCACGGGCGGGGACGACGTCCTCTGGGAGACCCCCGAGGGCATCGCGGTCAAGCCGCTCTACACCGGGCGGGACCTGGAGGGCCTGGACTTCCTGGGCACCTACCCGGGCATCGCGCCGTATCTGCGCGGCCCGTACCCGACGATGTACGTCAACCAGCCCTGGACGATCCGCCAGTACGCGGGCTTCTCCACCGCCGAGGAGTCCAACGCCTTCTACCGGCGCAACCTGGCGGCCGGTCAGAAGGGCCTGTCGGTCGCCTTCGACCTGCCCACCCACCGCGGCTACGACAGCGACCACCCCCGGGTGACCGGCGATGTCGGCATGGCGGGCGTGGCGATCGACTCGATCTACGACATGCGGCAGCTCTTCGACGGCATCCCGCTGGACCGGATGACGGTGTCGATGACGATGAACGGCGCCGTGCTGCCGGTGCTCGCGCTGTACATCGTGGCGGCCGAGGAACAGGGCGTACCGCCCGAGAAGCTGGCCGGGACCATCCAGAACGACATCCTCAAGGAGTTCATGGTCCGCAACACCTACATCTATCCGCCGAAGCCGTCGATGCGGATCATCTCCGACATCTTCGCCTACACCTCGCAGCGGATGCCGCGCTACAACTCGATCTCCATCTCCGGCTACCACATCCAGGAGGCGGGCGCGACGGCCGACCTGGAGCTGGCGTACACGCTGGCCGACGGGGTGGAGTACATCCGGGCGGGACGGGCGGCGGGGATGGACGTGGACGCGTTCGCGCCCCGGCTCTCCTTCTTCTGGGCGATCGGCATGAACTTCTTCATGGAGATCGCCAAGTTGCGGGCCGCGCGGCTGCTCTGGGCCAAGCTGGTCCGGCAGTTCGACCCGCAGAACGCCAAGTCCCTTTCGCTGCGCACCCATTCACAGACCTCCGGCTGGTCGCTGACCGCGCAGGACGTGTTCAACAACGTGACGCGTACGTGCGTGGAGGCGATGGCGGCGACCCAGGGCCACACCCAGTCGCTGCACACCAACGCCCTCGACGAGGCGCTCGCGCTGCCCACCGACTTCTCCGCGCGCATCGCCCGCAACACCCAGCTGCTGATCCAGCAGGAGTCGGGCACCACGCGGGTGATCGACCCGTGGGGCGGCAGCGCGTACGTGGAGCGGCTGACGTACGACCTCGCGCGCCGGGCCTGGCAGCACATCGAGGAGGTCGAGGCGGCCGGCGGGATGGCGCAGGCCATCGACGCCGGTATCCCCAAGCTCCGGATCGAGGAGGCCGCGGCCCGCACCCAGGCCCGGATCGACTCCGGGCGCCAGCCGGTGATCGGCGTCAACAAGTACCGGGTGGAGACCGACGAGCGGATCGACGTACGCGCGGTCGACAACTCCTCCGTGCGCACCCAGCAGATCGAGAAGCTGCGCCGGCTGCGCGCGGAGCGCGACGAGCAGGCGTGCCGGGCCGCGCTGGACGCCCTGACCCGGGCGGCCGAGGGCACCGGCAACCTGCTGGAGCTGGCGGTGGACGCGGCCCGCGCCAAGGCGACCGTGGGCGAGATCTCCGACGCCCTGGAGAAGGTCTACGGGCGGCACGCGAGCCAGATCCGTACGATTTCCGGTGTGTACCGCAGCGAAGCAGGGACCTCCCCCTCCGTCGACCGCACCCGCACCCTGGTGGGCTCCTTCGAGGAGGCCGAGGGGCGGCGCCCCCGCATACTGGTCGCCAAGATGGGCCAGGACGGACACGACCGGGGCCAGAAGGTGATCGCCACCGCCTTCGCCGACCTCGGTTTCGACGTCGACGTCGGCCCGCTCTTCCAGACCCCGGGTGAGGTGGCGCGGCAGGCCGTCGAGGCGGACGTGCACATCGTCGGGGTGTCCTCGCTGGCCGCCGGGCACCTCACGCTCGTACCGGCGCTGCGGGAACAGCTCGCCGAGGAGGGCCGCGAGGACATCATGGTCGTCGTCGGCGGGGTGATCCCGCCGCAGGACGTGCCCACGCTCCTGGAGATGGGCGCGGCGGCGGTCTTCCCGCCGGGGACGGTGATCCCGGACGCCGCCTACGACCTGGTGCGGCGGCTCGCCGCCGACCTCGGTCACGACCTCTGAGGCCGCGGACTCCCATGGCTGTCGACATCGACACGTACGCGAAGGGCGTACTCGACGGGAAGCGGGCGCTGATCGCGCGCGCCATCACGCTCGTCGAGTCGACCCGCCCCGATCACCGGACGCTGGCGCAGCGGCTCCTCACCGAGCTGCTGCCGCACAGCGGGCGGGCGCGGCGGATCGGCATCAGCGGGGTGCCCGGGGTCGGCAAGTCGACGTTCATCGACGCGTTCGGCACGATGCTCACGGCGCTCGGGCACCGGGTCGCGGTACTCGCCGTCGATCCGTCGTCCACCCGGACCGGCGGGTCGATCCTGGGCGACAAGACACGTATGGAGCGGCTGGCCGTCGACCCGGCGGCGTTCGTCCGGCCCTCCCCCACCGCCGGGACGCTCGGCGGGGTCGCGAGGGCGACCCGCGAGTCGATCGTGGTGATGGAGGCGGCCGGCTATGACGTGGTGCTGGTGGAGACGGTCGGGGTCGGCCAGTCCGAGACCGCGGTGGCGAACATGGTCGACTCCTTCCTGCTGCTGACGCTGGCCCGTACCGGCGACCAGTTGCAGGGCATCAAGAAGGGGGTCCTGGAGCTGGCGGACGTCATCGCCGTGAACAAGGCGGACGGTCCGCACGAGCGGGACGCCCGGGGCGCGGCACGTGAACTGGCGGGCGCGCTGCGGCTGATGCACCCCGCCGACGCCGACTGGACTCCGCCGGTGCTCAGTTGCAGCGCCCGCGAGTCGACCGGACTGGACACGGTCTGGGAACGGCTGGAGCGGCACCGCGTCCTTCTCGACTCCTCGGGCCGGCTGGCCGCCAAGCGCCGTGAGCAGCAGGTCGACTGGACGTGGACGATGGTCCGCGACGAACTCCTCGGCCGGCTGCACTCGGACCCGGCCGTCCGCGCGCTCGCGCCGGATCTCGAACGCCGGGTGCGTGAAGGGGAGTTGACGGCGACGCTGGCCGCCGAGCGGATCCTGGCGGCGTTCGGCGAGCGGCCGAGCTGACCGGCCCGGCGCACGGGTCCGGCTACGTCCGGGAGAGCGCGCAGTCCCCGCAGAGGGGTCCCTTCCGGTCGGGTGCGGCTCGGTAGATCAGGCAGCAACTACGGCGCCGGAAGGCCCCGTTCGGCGCCGACGTGCCGGTGTCGCGCAGCGGCGGGGTCCGGTGGAGGAGTGCGGCGAGGGCACGGATGCGAGGCGCGAGGTCCGGGCGGGCCGACGCGATCATGGTCACGGCTCCGTTGACCGCCGAGGCGGTGTTGCCCCACAGGATGTGCCGCGACACCGAGAACTCCCCCATGGCGTCGGCGAGTTCGGTCAGCGGGCCGTTCAGCAGCCGGTCGCTGAGCAGCTCGGCGAGCCGGGCCGGTTCCCGGGCGGGGGCGCCCGCGAAGGCGTCGTCGGGCAGCGACAGCGGGACCGGGGCGCCGAGCACCGGCTGCCACCGCAGCTCCGCGAGGCGCGGTGCCGGGACACGGCCGTGCAGGACGGCGGCGGCCAGGGCGGGAGAGACCAGCCGGGCGGCCAGCCCGAGATGGGCGACGGACGCCGCGACCCGGAGCTCGACCGTGCCGGCCGGCCGGCCGCCCATCGCCGCCAGCGAGTCGCGTACGCCGTTCACCCGGGCTTCCAGCAGGGCTCGGGTGAACCGCTGCCAGGGCTCGGGCGGCGCGGTGCCGGACGGATGGGTGCGGACGGCGAAGAACGGGCCGAGCGCGGTGATCTCCTCGATCACCGCGCTCGCCGTGGGAGGAGCGGTCATGCCGCGACCGGGTCCGGCTCCTGCGAGGGGGCGACGGCGTCCGGCCGCGTGGGCGCGAGCAGCCGCTCGGCCAGTGGCGCGAAGACCAGACCGAGAGCGGTCCAGAGGACCAGCTGCGCGGCGACGGAGTAGAGGCGGAAGGCGAACAGCACGTCGGCGGGGAAGCCCGGGTAGACGATGGTGCCCTTGGTATCGGTCAGCGGCAGCGGGGTCTCGGTCGCCTGGTTGCCGTAGTTCTCCTTGTTGGACGCGAGGTGGCCGAGCTGCGGCAGGAGCAGCATGACGATCCCGATCGCGACGACGAACGCGGCGCCGGCCAGCAGCGTGGCGTTCCAGTTGCCGAAGCGCGCCTGGAGCCGGTTGCCGAGCCAGACGGCTCCGGCGAGGAAGGCGACGGAGCACACGACCATGATCAGGTACAGGGCGCTGCGCTGCTGGATGGTCTCCTCGTGGCCGATCGCCGGCGGGTTGGCCGGGTACTTGAGGAACGGCACCAGGTACATGCCGAGGAACCCGCCGCCGGCCACCAGCAGGGCCAGGGAGCGGGCCCGCAGACCGCCGGTGCGGCCCAGGCACACGGTGTAGGCGACGGCGAACAGGGCGCCCATCGCCATCCCGAAGAAGACCATGCCGACGCCGATGCCGACGTTGGCCTGGATGGTGCGGCTGAACAGGTCGGGGTCGCCCGCCTCGACGGGCAGGCCGGCCGCCTTGTCCAGGGTGTTCTGGACGGCGTCGCGACCGGTCTCGTAGTCGATGGCCTTGTCTATCTGCGGCTCGGCGAAGATGCGCGCGAAGACGAACGCGAGCAGGCCCGCCACCGCGCCGGCGAGTACGCCGCGCAGGAGGAGCTTCTTTTCCATGTCGAGTTGTCCGTACGTCCGGGTGCCGACGAGGTCAGTGGCAGGGGAAGCCGAGGAAGTGACGCGCGTCGTGGACGAACTCGTGGACGTGCATGTCGTTGCCGAACACCGACACGGCGCCCTGGTCGACGCCGACGAAGTAGTAGACGGCGAGCGCGATCAGCGCCGAACCGACCAGCCACAGAACGGACTTGGAGACCGGCAGGACGACCGGCGTGGACACCGGGCGGGGGGAAGTGGAAACGCTGCTCAAGGTGAGCCCTCCTTAGGGGATCGTGCGTCCCTTGCGTGTGCGGGCGGAGTGAAGGGTCAGTGTCTGACTCACCTGTCACCTTCCGGTGGCGGGCTCACAGTGGCGCGACCGTGCTGGATTCTCACCAGCTTCCTTATGCCTTCACTACAGGGCGAGCGTACGGCCCCCTTCTCGGGGGCGTCAATCGAGCGTCGGTGCCGGACGTGCCCGGGAGATCGTCTACTCCCCTGCGGCGAGGCCCAGTTCACGCCCGCCGAGCGGGGCGAAGAAGCGCTCGACGTCCGCCTCGGTGACCTCGGCGAGGGTGGGCGGGCTCCACCGCGGGTCGCGGTCCTTGTCGATGACCTGGGCGCGGATGCCCTCCACGAGGTCGGGTGCGGCGAGGGCCGCGCAGGAGACCCGGTACTCCTGGTCGAGGACGCTCTCCAGCCGGCCCAGCCGGCGGGCCCGGCGCAGTGCGGCCAGGGTCACCTTGAGCGAGGTGGGCGACCGGGAGAGCAGGGTCTCGGCGGCCTCCTTGGCGGCGCTGCCGCCGTGTCCGAGGAGCCGCCCGAGGATCTCCTCGACGGTGTCCGCCGCGTAGCAGACGTCGATCCACCCGCGGGCGGCGGCGAGTTGGCCGGGCGACGCGGTCCCCGCGTACCGGCTCAGGACCTCCGGTACCGGCGCGTGGGCGAGGCCGTCGAGGAGCCGGGGCATTGCGTGCGAGGGCACGAAGTGGTCGGCGAGGCCGCACAGCAGCGCGTCGGCCGCGCCCGCGACGGCACCGGTCAGCGCCAGATGGGTGCCGAGTTCACCGGGCGCGCGGGCGAGCAGGTGGGTGCCGCCGACGTCGGGAACGAACCCGATGCCGGTCTCCGGCATGGCGACCCTGGAGCGTTCGGTGACGATCCGCACCCCGCCGTGGGCGGAGAGGCCGACGCCGCCGCCCATCACGATGCCGTCCATGACGGCCACGTACGGCTTCGGGTAGTGCGCGATCCGGGAGTTGAGGTGGTACTCGTCCCGCCAGAACGCGGCGGAGGCGGTGCCGTCACCGTCGCGGGCGTCGGCGTGGATGGCGCGGATGTCGCCGCCCGCGCACAGGCCCCGCTCGCCCGCGCCGGTGAGCACCACGGTCCGCACGGCCGGGTCGTCCTCCCACTCGGTCAGCGCCCGGTGGATACGGCGGACCATGGCGTGACTGAGGGCGTTGAGCGCTTCGGGGCGGTTGAGCGTGAGATACCCGGCGCGTCCCTCGGTGCGCAGCAGTACGGGTTCCTCGTGGTCGGTCGTCCGAGCGCCTCGTTCCGTCATCGGGCCACCATGACATGCCGGTTTCCGGCCGGGCCGGCCAGGTGCGGGGCCGGGCGGAGACGCGCACCCGCCGCGCGAACGAGCCCTGGACGCGCCCCCGCGCGTCCGGGGAGGATGAGCCGGTTCGACGGTCCGGTCGCCGGGGCACTCCGCACACCGGCCGCCACGTTCCCGGAAAGCAGGTCCGCCGCCGTGCTGTTGCGTCTGCCCACGTCCGTGTCCGAAGCACAGCGGTGCCTGGCCGAGGGGGCGGTGCCGATAGGCGGCGCGACGCTGGTGTGGGCCGGGTGGCAGCGCGACGGCTTCCCGGAGTACGCGATGTCGCTGCGCGAGCTGCCGGAGGCCACCGCGATCGGGCGCGAGACGCTGGGCGCGGCCGTGGTGCTGCACCAGATCGACGACCGCGTGCCCGAGACGCTGCGCCGGGCGGCGGCCACCGTCGGCACCGGGGCGGTGCGCCGTACGGCCACGGTCGGCGGCAACATGGCCGGCAGCACGCTGCGGTGTCTGCTGCCCGCGGCCCTCGTCCTGGAGGCCCGGGCGCTGGTGCTGGAACCGGACGACATGTACGAGACCGAGCCGGCCGAGGTGCCGGCCAAGGGCCGGCTGCTGCTCGGGCTGCGCTGGCGGGAGCCGCTCGCCAGCCGCTACCGCAAGCTGCCGGGCGCGGCGGGCGGAGCGCCGCCGCTGGTGGTGGCCGCCGCGCTGCACGCGGCCGACGGCGGGGGGAGCCGCCTGCGGGTCGCCGTCCGCGTCGGCTACGACGTGCTCTGCGAGAGCGTCGACCGCGCGGCCGGCTCCACCGCCGAGCAGGTCCTCGACGCGCTGCACGGGACGACGGCCGGCGCGCTGGACGCCCCGGCGTGGGACGTGGTCCGCGCGGAGGTCACCGGGCTGCTCGCCCGCTGAGCGCCACGGGCCGCCGGGGCGGACATCGCCCCAACGGCCCGTAGCTACAACGGAGTTCAGCTGATCTGGACCAGCAGGTCGCCGCCCTCCACCTGCTGGATGCGGTTGATGGCCAGCCGGGTCACCCGGCCCGCCTTCGTAGCGGTGATCGCGGCCTCCATCTTCATCGCCTCGATGGTGGCCACCGTGCCGCCCACCGCGACCTCGTCGCCCTCGGTGACCGCGAGGGTGACCACCCCGGCGAACGGCGCCGCCACCTGACCGGAGTCGGACCGGTCGGCCTTCTCGGTGACCGGTACGTCGGAGGCGGCCGAGGTGTCGCGGACCTGGATCGGCCGCAACTGTCCGTTGAGCGTGGAGACCACCGTGCGCATCCCCCGCTCGTCGGCCTCGCCGACCGCCTCCAGCTCGATCAGCAGCCGTACGCCGGGTTCCAGGTCGACGGCGTACTCCTCGCCGGGGCGCAGCCCGTAGAAGAAGTCCTTGCTGTCCAGGACGCCGGTGTCGCCGTAGGTCTGGCGGTGGGTCTCGTAGGTGCGGGTGGGGCCGGGGAACAGCAGCCGGTTGAGGGTGGCGCGGGGGGTCTTCTCCAGGCCCTCGCGGTCCTCGGCGGTCAGTTCCTGGACCGGCTTCGCCGCGGCGCGGCCCTCAAGTGCCTTGCTGCGGAAGGGTTCCGGCCAGCCGCCGGGCGGGGTGCCGAGCTCGCCGCGGAGGAAGCCGATGACGGAGTCGGGGATGTCGAAGCGGTTCGGGCTCGCCTCGAAGTCCGCCGGTGCCACATCGGCGCCGACCAGGTGCAGGGCGAGGTCGCCGACCACCTTGGAGGACGGGGTGACCTTGACCAGGCGGCCCAGCATCCGGTCGGCGGCGGCGTACATCGCCTCGATGTCCTCGAAGCGGTCGCCGAGGCCTAGCGCGACGGCCTGGGTGCGCAGGTTGGAGAGCTGGCCGCCGGGGATCTCGTGGTGGTAGACGCGACCGGTCGGCGAGGCGAGTCCGGCCTCGAAGGGGGCGTAGATCCGGCGGACGCTCTCCCAGTACGGCTCCAGGTCGCCGACGGCCTGGAGGTCGAGGCCGGTGGGGCGGTCGGAGTGGTCGGTCGCGGCGACGATCGCCGACAGCGACGGCTGCGAGGTGGTGCCCGCCATGGACGCCACCGCGCCGTCGACCGCGTCCGCGCCGGCCTGGATCGCGGCGAGGTAGGTGGCGAGCTGACCGCCCGCCGTGTCGTGGGTGTGCAGATGGACCGGCAGGTCGAACTCGCGGCGCAGCGCCGACACCAGCCGGGCCGCCGCCGGGGCGCGCAGCAGACCCGCCATGTCCTTGACGGCCAGCACATGGGCGCCCGCGTCGACGATCTGCTCGGCGAGGCGGAGGTAGTAGTCCAGCGTGTACAGGCGCTCCGCCGGGTCGGAGAGGTCGGAGGTGTAGCAGAGGGCGACCTCGGCGACGGCGGTTCCGGTCTGCCGTACGGCGTCGATGGCGGGCCGCATCTGGTTCACGTCGTTGAGCGCGTCGAAGATGCGGAAGATGTCGATGCCGGTGGCGGCGGCCTCCTGGACGAAGGTGTCGGTCACCTCGGTCGGATACGGCGTGTAGCCGACGGTGTTGCGGCCGCGCAGCAGCATCTGCAGACAGATGTTGGGGACGGCCTCGCGCAGGGCTGCCAGGCGCTCCCACGGGTCCTCGGCGAGGAAGCGCAGGGCGACGTCGTAGGTGGCGCCGCCCCAGCACTCCATGGAGAGCAGTTCGGGCAGCGTGCGGGCGACGACCGGGGCGACCGCGAGGAGGTCCTTGGTGCGGACCCGGGTGGCGAGCAGCGACTGGTGGGCGTCGCGGAAGGTGGTGTCGGTGACGCCGATGGTCGGCGACTCGCGCAACCGGCGGGCGAAGCCCTCCGGGCCGAGTTCGACGAGCCGTTGCCGGGAGCCCGCGGCCGGTTCGGCGGCGGGCAGCGGGGGCAGCTTGGTGACCGGGTCGATCAGGTGGGGCCGCTCGCCGTGCGGTTTGTTGACGGTGACGTCGGCGAGGTAGGTGAGCAGTTTCGTGCCCCGGTCGGCGGAGTGCCGCGAGGTGAGCAGATGCGGGCGCTGCTCGATGAACGAGGTGGTGACGCGGCCGGCCTGGAAGTCGGCGTCGTCCAACACCGCTTGCAGGAAAGGGATGTTGGTGGCCACGCCCCGGATGCGGAACTCGGCCACCGCGCGCCGGGCGCGGCCGATCGCGGAGGGGAAGTCCCGTCCCCGGCAGGTGAGTTTGACCAGCAGGGAGTCGAAGTGCGCGCTGATCTCCGTACCCGCGTGGGTGGTTCCGCCGTCGAGGCGGATGCCGGAGCCGCCCGGGGAGCGGTAGGCGCTGATGCGGCCGGTGTCGGGGCGGAAGCCGTTGGCGGGGTCCTCGGTGGTGATACGGCACTGGAGGGCGGCGCCGTGCAGCCGGACGGTCTCCTGGGAGAGCCCGAGGTCGGCCAGCGACTCACCGGCGGCGATGCGCAGTTGGGCCTGGACGAGGTCGACGTCGGTGACCTCCTCGGTGACCGTGTGCTCGACCTGGATGCGCGGGTTCATCTCGATGAAGACGTGGTGGCCGGCCGGGTCGACGAGGAACTCGACGGTGCCCGCGTTGCGGTAGCCGATCTCGCGGGCGAAGCGCACCGCGTCGGCGCAGATCCGGTCGCGCAGACCGGGGTCGAGGTTGGGCGCGGGCGCCATCTCGATGACCTTCTGGTGGCGGCGCTGGAGCGAGCAGTCGCGCTCGAAGAGGTGGATGACGTTGCCCTGCCCGTCGGCGAGGATCTGCACCTCGATGTGACGGGGGTCCACGACGGCCTTCTCCAGGAAGACCGTGGGGTCGCCGAACGCGGACGCGGCCTCGCGGGCCGCCGCCTCGATGGACTCGCGCAGCTGGGCCGGTTCCTCGACGCGGCGCATACCGCGCCCGCCGCCTCCGGCGACCGCCTTCACGAACACCGGGAAGCCGACGTCCTCGGCGGCGCGGACCAGTTCGTCCACGTCGCTGGAGGGCGCGGAGGAGCCGAGCACGGGCACGCCGGCCGCGCGCGCCGCGGCGACCGCGCTGGCCTTGTTCCCGGTCAGCTCCAGGGTCCGCGCGCTCGGCCCGACGAAGGTGATGCCGGCCTCCTCGCAGGCCCGGGCCAGCTCGGGGTTCTCGGACAGGAACCCGTACCCCGGGTAGACGGCGTCCGCGCCCGCGCGGCGGGCCGCCCCGACGATCTCCTCGACGGACAGATAGGCCCGTACGGGGTGGCCCGGCCTGCCGATCTCATAGGCCTCGTCGGCCTTCAGCCGGTGCAGCGAATTGCGGTCCTCATGGGGAAAGACGGCGACGGTTCGGGCCCCGAGCTCATAGCCCGCCCGGAACGCCCGGATCGCGATCTCACCACGGTTGGCGACCAGCACCTTGCGGAACATCCTGGATCCCTTCAGCCTGCCGGTGACGTGGACCATGGTGTCGGTGTCGCCCGCTTCATGCCATGTGAGCCGGGCCACTCGTCGAGAAAAGTTCCGCACGCCGGCCGCCCGCCCGGTTCCGCGCGCGCAACCCTTCCGCAACCTGGTCCCTGATGGACTGGCGGACCGGACGAGGTGAACGGTCCGGCCCGGCTTCCCTGGGACGGTCGACATGCACGACAGGCACGGCACGGACGGCGACGAGGGCACGGACGGCACGGCGGACGCGACGGTCCCGCGAGTCGAGCTCACCCCGGCCGCGGCCGGTCTGCTGCGCCAACTTCGCGCGGCGCACGGTCCATTGATGTTCCACCAGTCGGGCGGCTGCTGTGACGGCAGCGCGCCCATGTGCTATCCGGCGGGCGAGTTCCGCACCGGCGGTTCGGACGTGCTGCTGGCCGAGCTGGAGGTGGAGGGTGTCGCCGAGCCGGTTCCGTTCTGGATCTCGCGCAGCCAGTACGCGGTCTGGAGCCACACTCGGCTGATCGTGGACGTCGTAGCAGGCCGGGGCAGTGGTTTCTCGTTGGAGGCACCCGAGGGGGTGCGTTTTCTCACTCGTTCCCGTGTAGTCGACGCCTAGCCGCCCCGCGGAACGGCGCGGTCTGCTGCACTTCCCCTGAGTCCTTGGAGAGTTGACGAGACATCAGGGGGCACGGTGACACGTCGTCACAGGCGGTTCAAATCGGGCAGAACGACACTGGTGGCGGTCGCCGCGTGCGGCGCGCTGGCCCTGACGGGGGCGGCACCGGCCGGTGCCGTACCGGGGGGTGCCGCACCGGGCGGGGTGCGGATCGCGGCCGGGGTCACCTACCGGCAGCTGGACCTCGCCGGGTCCAGGGGCCTGGTCCACGCCCATGTGGTCAGCGCCGACCTGCGCGACCCCCGGGTGCGGATCGGCCTGCTGCACCCCACGGCGGTGGCGGCGCGGGCGGCCGTCTCCCGGCTCGCGGACGCGCAGGGCGCGGTGGCCGGCGTCAACGGTGACTTCTTCGACATCGCCGAGACCCAGCACCCGGGGGTCGAGGCGACCGGCGCGGCCGACGGGCCGGCGGTCGCGGACGGCCTGGTGCTCAAGGGCGCGGTGCCGGACGGCCAGCGGTTCGGCCCGGTGCTGCCGTCGGGCGCGACCACCGAGGACGTGCTCGGCGTCGGGACCGACGGCCGGGCCCGGCTGGACCGGCTCGCCCTGGACGGGTCGGTCGGCACGCCCGGGGGCAGTCTGCCGCTGCGCGGGCTCAACCAGTTCGCGCTGCCGCAGAACTCCGTCGGCGCGTTCACCGCCCAGTGGGGCAGCGCCTCCCGGGTACGCGCCGTCTGCGGTTCGGACACCGACCGGGCCGCCCCGTGCAGCACCGACACCTACGAGGTGACGGTCCGCCAGGGCCGGGTGGTGTCGGCGGCGGCCACGCCCGGCGGCGGCCCGATCGCGCCGGGGACCACGGTCCTCGTGGGGCGGGAGTCCGGCGCGCGGCAGCTGCGGAGGCTCTCCCCCGGCGAACCGGTGACGGTACGGCACCGGCTGGTGGCCGCCGCCTCCCGCACCCCGTTCCGCTTCGCGCTCGGCGGCTTCCCGGTCCTCGTCCACGGGCAGCCGCTGCCCGGCCTCGACACCCGCGCCTTCGCCGTGCGCACCGCCGTCGGGATCGCGGACGGCGGGCGGCGGCTGCTGCTCTTCGCGCTCGACGGCGCCCCCGCCTACCGCGGCGGCCTGACGGTCGCCCAGCTCGCCGACGCCCTGCGCGGACTGGGGGCGGTCGACGCCTTCAACCTCGACGGCGGCGGCTCGACGACGCTGGTCACCCGGGCGCCCGGCGCGGCGGCGGTCGCCGTACGCAACCATCCGACGGGCGGCGCCGAGCGCCCCGTGGCCAACGGTGTCGGGGTCTTCTCCGCCGGTTGACCTGTCAGGGGCGCACCCCGCTGACCAGGGTCGCGGTGGCCGTGAGGCCGCTCTGGATGCTCGGTGCCATGCCGGTGCCCGCCAGCAGGAAGCCGAGGACGCCGCAGACCAGCGCGTGGGACAGCTTCAGTCCGTTGCGCAGGAAGAACGCCGCCAGGATCAGGAGCAGCAGCACCACAGAGATGGAAATGGCCATCGTCATCCTCCTCCGCCACACCGCACCTGACTGGTTCGCGGCGTTCGGCCGCAAGTGTGGCGTAGCGGAGGGTTTGTCCGGGCGGTCGACATATCGCCCGAACGTGTGGTGTCACAACGGGCGGCCCGGCCGGCCTCCCCGGACGGTCAGGGTGCCCGCAGGTCGACCAGTTCGGCCAGCGCCGCCCGGTGGGCGCCCGCCGTGCCGTAGGCGATCGAGTCGGCCTTGGCCCGTTTGAGATAGAGGTGGGCGGGGTGTTCCCACGTCATGCCGAGGCCGGCGTGGAGTTGCACCGCCTCCTCGGCGGCATGCACGGCGACGCCCGCCGCGTAGGCCTGCGCGACGGCGACCGCCACGTCCGCGTCGGCGCCGGTGGCGAGGGCGTCGGCCGCGTTGCGTGCCGCCGCCCGCAGGTTGACGACCTCCAGCCACAGCTGGGCGAGCCGGTGCTTGAGCGCCTGGAATCCGCCGACCGGCCGGTTGAACTGCCTGCGCTCCTTGAGGTAGCGGACCGTCTCCGTCAACGTCCAGTCGGCGAGGCCCAGTTGCTCGGAGGCGAGCAGTCCGGCTCCGGCCCGCAGGGCACGTCGTACGGCCGGTTCGGCGTCGCCGATCCGGCGGCCGGGGGCGCCGTCGAGCACCACGCGCGCCAGCGGCCGGGTCAGGTCCAGGGAGACCTGCGGGGTGACGGTGGCGGCGGAGGCGGCGACCGCGTACAGGCCGCCGTCGTCGGCGGGCACGAGCAGCACGTCGGCGAAGGCGGCGTCGGCGATCGCGGTCAACTCGCCCCGCAGCGCGCCGTTCTCCAGTCGTACGACGGGGAAGGGGGCGCCGGGCGCGGTGTGCAGCCCTACGGCGAGCGCGCCGGCCGAGGTCCCGGTGGCCAGTTCGGAGAGCAGGTCGTCCGCGCCGCACTCCAGCAGCGCCTCGGTGGCCACCACGGCGCTGGTCAGATAGGGCACCGGCGCGACTGAGCGCCCCAACTCCTCGACCACGACGGCGATTTCGCGGTGGGTGGCACCCTGGCCGCCCAGTTCGTCGGGGATGAGGAGTCCGGCGAGGCCCATGCCGCCGGTGAGCGCCTTCCACAGCGGGACGTCGTGCGGGGCGTCCGACTCGCCTCGCGCGATGACTCCGGCGGCGTCGCAGTGGTCGGCGAGCAGGCCCCGGACGGCGGCGCGCAGCGCCTCTTCCTCTTCCGAGTAGAGCAGGTCGGGCTGTGCGTTCATCGCGTCAGGTCCTTCCAGGCGACGTCCTTGTCGGTGCGCGGCTCGGACGGCAGGCCCAGGACGCGTTCGGCGACGATGTTCAGCAGGACCTCGCTGGTCCCGCCTTCGATGCTGTTGCCCTTGGAACGCAGGTAGCGGTAACCGGCGTCCCGGCCGGTGAAGTCGACCAGTGCCGGCCGGCGCATCGTCCAGTCGTCGTACAACAGGCCCTCCTCTCCCCGGAGTTCGACCTCCAGGCCGCTGATCTCCTGGTTGAGGCGGGCGAAGGAGAGCTTCATGCCGGAGCCCTCGTAGCCAGGCTGGCCGGCGACGAGCTGCTGGCGGAGGCGTTCGGCGGTGAGGCGGGCGACCTCGGCCTCCACCCAGAGCGTGAGGAGACGCTGGTGGAGGTCGTGGGTGCGCAGTGCGGGGCGTTCGCGCCAGGTCCTGCTGACCGGGCCGATCATGCCGCCCTCGCGGGGCAGGCGCATGCCGCCGATCGAGACGCGCTCGTTCATGAGCGTGGTCTGGGCGACCCGCCAGCCGTCGCCGATCTCACCGAGGCGGTGGGCGTCGGGGATCCGGACGTCGGTGAGGAAGACCTCGTTGAACTCGGCCTCGCCGGTGAGCTGGCGCAGCGGCCGGACCTCGACGCCCGGGTCGCTCATGTCGCAGACGAAGTAGGTGATGCCCGCGTGCTTGGGCACGTCCGGGTCGGTGCGCGCGATCAGGATGGCCCAGCGGGCGACGTGCGCGCTGGAGGTCCACACCTTCTGCCCGTTGACCACCCAGTCGCCCCCGCTCTCCCGGACCGCGCGGGTGCCGAGCGCGGCCAGGTCGGAGCCGGCGCCCGGCTCGCTGAACAGCTGGCACCAGACCTCCTCGCCCACCCACAGGGGCCTGAGGAAGCGGCGCTTCTGCTCCTCCGTGCCGTAGCGCAGGACGGTCGGCGCGGCCATGCCGAGGCCGATGCCGATCCGGCGCGGATCGTTGTCGGGAGCGCCGGCCGCCTCCAACTCGGCTTCCACGGCGGCCTGGAGGGCGCGCGGGGCACCGAGACCGCCGAGACCCTCGGGGTAGTGGACCCAGGCGAGACCGGCGTCGAAGCGGGCCTTGAGGAAGTCGAGCCGGTCGGTCCGCGCAGGCGGGTGCGCGGCCAGCAACTCCTGCGTGCGGCGGCGCAGTTCGGCTGCGTCCAGGGTCTTTTCGCTCATGCGGCGGCTCCGTTCTGCGCGGACGGTACGACGACGACCCGGCCGGTGGTGACACCGTCGGCGACCCGCTGGACGGCGGCGGCCCCGCCGGAGAGCGGCACGCGCTCGCTCACCAGCGGCTTGATCGCCCCGCTGGTGACCAGTGCGGTCAGCTGCTCGTGGCAGTGCTGGATCAGCTTGGGGTTCTTGCTGCCGTACAGGCCCCAGTGCAGGCCGAGGACGGCGTAGTTCTTCACCAGGGCGTGGTTGAGGGAGGGGCTGGGGATCGTGCCGCTCGCGAAGCCCACGACGACGATCCGGCCCTCGAAGGCGACGACCTTCGTGGACTGGGTGTAGGCGTCGCCGCCGACCGGGTCGTAGACGACGTCGGCGCCGCGTCCGCCGGTGGCCTCCTTGACGGCGGCGATGACGTCCTCGGTGCGCCGGTCGATCACCACGTCGCAGCCCGACTCCCGTGCTGCGGCGGTCTTTTCGGCGCCGCCGACGACTCCGATGACGGTGGCGCCGGCCGCCTTGCCGAGCTGGACGGCGGCGCTGCCGACCCCGCCGGCGGCGGCGTGCACGAGGAGGGTCTCGCCGGCCTCCAGACGCGCCCTGCGGTGCAGTCCGAACCAGCCCGTCTGGTAGCCGATGTGCAGCGCGGCGGTCTCGGCGTCGTCCAGCGGGGCGGGCGCGGGCAGCAGGGCGGCGGCGTCCGCGACGGCGTACTCGGCGAAACCGCCGTACGGCAGCGCGGGGTTGGCGATGACCCGGCGGCCGTCCTCGGTCTCGCCGCAGATCTCGACGCCCGGGGTGAACGGCAGCGGGGGCCGCACCTGGTAGTGGCCGCGGCACATCAGCACATCGGGGAAGTTGATGTTCGCGGCGCGCACCTTGAGCAGGACCTGGCCCTCGCCCGGCGTGGGCCGTTCCACCTCCGCCAGGCGCATCGCCTCACTCGGCTCGCCGTTCTGGTGCACTTGCCATGCCTGCATGCGGGGCCTCCACGGGACTGCTTCGTCTGACCGGGCTCGTCGCATACTAAGCGGTCGCTTGCCCATCGGGGAACAGTCGCGTGCGTCACGCCCGGCATCCCCCGGTCAGGACCGCCTGGGCCGGGCCCGTACGTGCATCCGCTCCCCCTGCGGCCCGAAGAGGCTGAGGAACTCCACGGCCCCCTCCCCCGTCGACCCGAACCAGTGCGGTGTGCGGGTGTCGAACTCGGCGGCCTCGCCCGCCGCGAGCACCACGTCGTGCTCCCCCAGCACCAGCCGCAGCCGCCCGGCCAGCACGTAGAGCCACTCGTACCCCTCGTGGGTGCGCGGATCGGGTTCGAGCGAGCGCTTCGGTTCGAGCACCTTGTACGCCTGGAGGCCGCCGGGCTGCCGGGTGAGCGGCCAGTGGGTGCGTCCGCCGCGCACGATGGGCTCGGCCCGCACCCGGGGGTCGCCGACGGCCGGAGCGCCGACGAGTTCGTCCAGCGGCACCTGGTGGGCCCGCGCGATCGGCAGCAGCAGTTCCAGGCTGGGCCTGCGCAGCCCGGACTCCAGCCGGGACAGCGTGCTCACCGAGATCCCGGTCGCCGCCGAGAGCCCGGCGAGGGTCGCGCCCCGCTCCTTGCGCAGCCGCCGCAGCCGGGGACCCACCTCCGCCAGGACGCCGTCCGTGTCGTCGTTCATGACCGACATTGCAGTTTCGGCAAACCCGTCTGTCAATCCGGCGGATCGGTCGGGGCGGGGGTCTCGGCGGCGGCGAGCCGCCACCGGCCGGGCCCGCGGCCGGGTGTCCCGCTGTCCGGGTGTCGCGAGCCGGTCCCCGTTGCACTATGACTGCATGCTGCTGACCCGGCTCGCCCACGTGTCCCGGGAGGTCGCCGCCACCTCGGCGCGCTCCCGGAAGATCGCCCTGCTCGCGGAACTCTTCCGGGACGCGGAGCCCGACGATGTGCCGATCGTCATCCCGTATCTCGCGGGCCGGCTGCCGCAGGGCCGGCTCGGCATCGGCTGGAAGGTGCTGAGCCCGCCGGTCGCCCCGGCCGCCGCACCCACGCTGACGGTGCGCGAGGTGGACGCCCGCCTGACCGGCCTGGGCGCCGTGACCGGGACCGGGTCGCAGGCCGAACGCGCCCGGCTGGTCGCCGAGTTGATGGGCGCGGCCACCGCCGACGAGCAGCGTTTCCTGCTGGCGCTGATCACCGGCGAGGTCCGGCAGGGCGCCCTCGACGCGCTCGCCGCGGAGGGGCTCGCCGAGGCGACCGGAGCGCCCTCCCCGGACGTACGGCGGGCGGTGATGCTGGCGGGGTCCCTGCGGACGGTGGCCGAGGCCCTGCTCGCCGACGGACCCGCCGCGCTCGACCGCTTCCGGCTGACCGTGGGCCGCCCGGTGCTGCCGATGCTCGCGCACAGCGCGCCCTCGGTCGCCGAGGCGGTCGCGAAGCTGGGCATCTGCGCCGTCGAGGAGAAGCTCGACGGCATCCGCGTCCAGGTCCACCGCGACGGCGACGCGGTACGGGTGTACACCCGCACCCTCGACGACATCACCGGCCGGCTGCCCGAACTGACCGGCGCCGCACTGGAGTTGGCGGGCGAGCGGTTCATCCTGGACGGCGAGGTGATCTCCTTCGAGGCGGACGGACGGCCGCGCTCGTTCCAGGAGACCGCGGGCCGGGTCGGCTCCCGGGCGGACGTGGCCACCGCCGCCCGGGCGGTCCCCGTCGCGCCGGTCTTCTTCGACGTACTGTCGGTCGACGGCCGCGACCTGCTCGACCTGCCGTTCACCGAGCGGCACACGGAACTGGCCCGGCTGGTCCCGGAGCCGATGCGGGTCCGGCGCACGCTCGCCGCCGGGCCCGAGGACATCCCGGCGGCCGACGCCTTCCTCGCCGAGACCCTCGACCGCGGCCACGAGGGCGTCGTGGTCAAGGCGCTCGACGCGCCGTACAGCGCGGGCCGCCGCGGGGCCTCCTGGCTGAAGGTGAAGCCCGTCCACACCCTCGACCTGGTGGTGCTGGCCGCCGAGTGGGGCCACGGGCGCCGCACCGGCCGGCTCTCCAACCTCCACCTGGGCGCCCGCACCCCCGACGGCTCCTTCGCCATGCTCGGCAAGACCTTCAAGGGTCTGACCGACGCGCTCCTGGCCTGGCAGACCGAACGCCTCCAGGAGCTGGCCCTCTCGGACGACGGCCACGTGGTGACCGTACGGCCCGAACTCGTCGTGGAGATCGCCTACGACGGCCTCCAGAGATCCACCCGCTATCCGGCGGGCGTCACACTCCGCTTCGCCCGCGTGGTGCGCTACCGCGAGGACAAACGGCCCGAGGACGCCGACACCGTGGAGACCGTGCTCGCCGCGCACCCTCAGGTGCGGCCGTGAGCGAGCAGCGCAGCGCCGGGCTGCTGCTGTTCCGGCACACCGATCACGGTGTCGAGGTGCTGCTGGGCCATATGGGCGGCCCCTTCTACGCGCGCCGCGATGCCGGGGCGTGGAGTGTCCCCAAGGGCGAGTACACGAGCGAGGAGACCGCCTGGGACGCGGCCCGCCGCGAGTTCCAGGAGGAGCTGGGGCTGCCGCCGCCCGACGGGGAGGCGATCCCGCTGGGCGAGGTCCGCCAGTCCAACGGGAAGATCGTCACCGTGTGGGCGATCGAGGCCGATCTCGATCCGGCGGCCATGGTCCCTGGCACCTTCCGCATGGAGTGGCCGCCGAGGTCGGGGCAGGTCAGGGAGTTCCCCGAGCTGGACCGGGTCGAGTGGTGCGGCCTCGACCGGGCCCGCGCCCTCCTCATCACGGCACAGGCCGCGTTTCTCGACCGGCTCACGGAGCACTCGGAGTGAGACGGCGACGACCGCGCGACGGCAGCGGCCGGTGCGGCACGGATCTCCGCGTTGCGGACCGGACACCCGCGCGGGAAGGTCGGAGCACAGCCCGCCACCAGGAAGGTCAGCCATGCCCATCGCGACGGTGAACCCGGCGAACGGCGAGACGGTCAAGACGTACGAACCCATGGACGCCGAGGAGATCGAACGCCGGCTCCGACTCGCGCAGGACACGTTCCGCACCTACCGCACGACCGCCTTCGCCGACCGCGCCCGCCTCATGCACCGAGCCGCGGAACTCCTCGACGAGGACCAGCCGGAGATCGGCCGGATCATGACCACCGAGATGGGCAAGCCGGTCAAGCAGGCCCGCGCGGAGGCCGCCAAGTGCGCCAAGGCGATGCACTGGTACGCCGACCGCGCCGAGGGACTCCTCGCCGACGAGCGGCCCGACCCGTCGGACGTCGAGGACTCCGGCGCCTCCCGGGCCCTGGTCCGCTACCGGCCGCTCGGCCCGGTGCTCGCGGTGATGCCGTGGAACTTCCCGCTCTGGCAGGTGGTCCGCTTCGCGGCGCCCGCGCTGATGGCGGGCAACGTGGGCCTGCTCAAGCACGCCTCCAACGTGCCGCAGACCGCGCTCTACCTGGGAGACCTGTTCCGCCGGGCGGGCTTCCCGGAGGGCGCGTTCCAGACCCTGCTGGTCGGTTCGGGCGCGATCGAGGAGATCCTGCGCGACGAGCGGATCAAGGCGGCCACCCTCACCGGCAGCGAGCCCGCGGGCCGCGCGGTCGCGTCGGCCGCCGGGGACGTGGTCAAGAAGACGGTCCTCGAACTGGGCGGCAGCGACCCGTTCGTCGTGATGCCGTCCGCCGACATCGAGCGGGCCGCGGAGACCGCGGTGACGGCACGGGTGCAGAACAACGGCCAGTCGTGCATCGCCGCCAAGCGGTTCATCGTGCACACGGACGTCTTCGACGCCTTCACCGAGCGGTTCGTGGCCCGCATGGAGGCGCTGACGGTCGGCGACCCGCTGGACGAGAGCACCGACGTCGGGCCGGTCGCCAGCGAGCGGGGCCGCACCGACCTGGAGGAACTCGTCGACGACGCCGTGGAGAGCGGGGCGACCGTGCTGTGCGGCGGCGAACGTCCCGACGGGCCCGGCTGGTACTACCCGCCGACCGTCCTCACCGACATCACCCCCGAGATGCGCGTCCACCGCGAGGAGACCTTCGGACCGGTCGCCACCCTGTACCGGGTCGACGACCTCGACGAGGCGGTCTCGCTCGCCAACGACATCCCGTTCGGGCTGAGTTCCAACGTCTGGACGCGCGACGAGGCCGAGGTCGACCGCTTCGTACGGGACCTGGAGGCCGGCGGCGTCTTCGTCAACGGGATGACCGCCTCCCATCCGGCGCTGCCCTTCGGCGGGATCAAGCGGTCCGGGTACGGACGGGAGCTGGCCGGGCACGGAATCCGGGAGTTCTGCAACATCACCACCGTATGGCACGGAGCGTGAGCCTTCCGCGACTACGATCGCCCCTGTGAACCGCGAAGTGACTCTGCCTCTGATCGTCGACGACCGCGGGACCCTCCAGGTGGCTGCCGCCGACGTGAGCAAGCTGCTCCGCACGGTGGGCGGGCGGTGGCTGCATCTCGTCGAGGCCGGACAGGAGGGCCTGGACGAGGACACGGTGGCCGCGTTGACGATCGAGCTGGCGAAGCTGGCCGACCGGATCGACGTGGCCTGCATCGCGCACAGCAGCGGGGGTTCGGCGTGACGTCCCCCGCAGGCTCGTAGGCGCGCCTCCGGGTCCCGCCCACCCGGCGAACCGCCGCGCCCGCCGTCGGCCGTCCCTCGTTCTCCCCTCGCTCCCCCTCGCCGGTGCCGCCCTCGCCCACCGCGGACGTCCAATCCCGCGGCGGTGGGGCCCGGTCCACGGTGACGGGGCCCCGTCCGCGCACGCGCTCCGCCGAGCCGTCCCTGACCCGGCGTCCCCGGATTGGCGTAGCCCACCGCGAGATCGCCGCCCTGCCGGGTGATCGTGGGTGGACCACCCTCTGAGGTGAACCACCTTCTGACCGGCGGGCGAAGGCCTGCCGGAAGGCGAAAGCAGGGACGGTTCATGGCGACTTTGTGCAAACCCTCGGTGTCGGTCCCAGAGCACGTGATCACGATGGAGGAGACGCTGGAGCTGGCGCGCTCGCGCCACCCGGACCACCCCCAACTCCCCCTGGCTCTCCGCCTGATCGAGAACACCGGCGTGCGGACCCGGCACATCGTGCAGCCCATCGAGGAGACCCTGAAGCACCCCGGCTTCGAGGAACGCAACAAGATCTACGCGGCCGAGGCGAAGGCCCGGGTCCCGGCCGTGGTGCAGCGGGCGCTCGACGACGCGGAGCTGCTCACCAGCGACATCGACGTGATCATCTACGTGTCGTGCACGGGCTTCATGATGCCCTCGCTCACGGCCTGGCTGATCAACGAGATGGACTTCGACTCCACCACCCGCCAGCTCCCCATCGCCCAGCTGGGGTGCGCGGCCGGCGGGGCCGCCATCAACCGGGCGCACGACTTCTGCACGGCCTACCCCGAGGCCAACGCGCTCATCGTGGCCTGCGAGTTCTGCTCGCTCTGCTACCAGCCGACCGACCTCGGCATCGGCTCGCTGCTCTCCAACGGGCTGTTCGGCGACGGCGTCGCCGCCGCGGTGGTGCGCGGGCGGGGCGGCACGGGCATCCAGCTCGAACGCAACGGCTCGTACCTGATCCCCAAGACCGAAGAGTGGATCATGTACGACGTACGGGCCACCGGCTTCCACTTCCTGCTGGACAAGCGGGTGCCGGCCACCATGGAGCCGCTCGCTCCCGCCCTCCAGGACCTCGCGAGTCAGCACGGCTGGGACGCCGCCGACCTGGACTTCTACATAGTCCACGCGGGCGGCCCCCGGATTCTCGACGACCTGAGCAAGTTCCTCCAGGTCGACCCGCACGCGTTCCGGTTCAGCCGGGCCACCCTCACCGAGTACGGCAACATCGCCAGCGCCGTCGTCCTGGACGCGCTGCGCCGGCTGTTCGAGGAGGGCGGCGCCGACCACCGGGCGCGCGGCCTGCTCGCCGGGTTCGGACCCGGCATCACCGCCGAGATGGCCCTGGGCCGCTGGCACCGCGACGACCGAGAGACGGCCTGAGTACGGCATGACTGAAGAGACGCTCACCGAAACGGACCTGCCCCCCGTCCGGCTCTGGCCGGCGCTCGACCTGTCCGGCACCGACTTCGATCCGGTCCTGGCCGAGCTGATGCGCGAGGGCCCGGTCAACCGGATCAAACTGCCCAACGGCGAGGGCTGGGCCTGGCTGGTCACCCGCCTCGACGACGTGCGGACGGTCACCAACGACCCCCGGTTCAGCCGCGAGGCGGTGATGGACCACCCGGTCACCCGGCTCGCCCCGCACTTCATCCCGGCCCGTGGCGCGGTCGGCTTCCTCGACCCGCCGGACCACACCCGGCTGCGCCGCTCGGTCGCCGCGGCCTTCACGGCGCGCGGCGTCGAGCGGGTCCGGGAGCGGTCCCGGCTGCTGCTCGACGAGCTGATCGACGAGCTGCTCCAGGACGGTCCGCCGGCCGACCTGACCGCGACCGTGCTCAGCCCCTTCCCCATCGCGGTGATCTGCGAGCTGATGGGTGTCCCGGCCGCCGACCGGCACGGCATGCACACCTGGACGCAGCTCATCCTCTCCTCCTCGCACGGGGCGCAGGTCAGCGAGCGCGCCAAGGAGGAGATGGGCGCCTACTTCGGCGAACTGATCGACCTCCGCGAGGGCAGCGCGGACGAGGACGTCGCCTCGCTGCTGGGGGCCGCCGTGGGCCGCAAGGAGATCACCCTGGAGGAGGCCGTCGGGCTCGCGGTGCTGCTGCAGATCGGCGGCGAGGCGGTCACCAACAACAGCGGGCAGCTGTTCTACCTGCTGCTGACCCGCCCGGAACTGGCCCAACGGCTGCGCGCCGAACCGGAGATCAGGCCGCAGGCCATCGACGAACTGCTGCGCTACATCCCGCACCGCAACGCGGTCGGACTCTCCCGGATCGTCATGGAGGAGGTGGAGATCAGCGGGGTCAGGATGCGGGCGGGCGACCCGGTGTACGTGTCGTACCTGGCCGCGAACCGGGACCCGGACGTCTTCCCGGACCCGGACCTGATCGACTTCTCGCGCACTCCCAACCCGCATGTGTCCTTCGGCTTCGGCCCGCACTTCTGTCCCGGCAACATGCTCGCGAGACTGGAGTCGGGGCTGCTGGTGGACGCGCTGCTGGACCGGCTGCCGGGGCTGCGGCTCGCCGTGCCCGCCAGTCAAGTGCCTTTCAGGAAGGGCGCGTTGATCCGCGGACCCGAGGCCCTGCCGGTGACGTGGTGAGCGGCCGGTGACGGCGGCCGACGGGCTGCTCGTGCCACCGGGCCACGGCCGGGTGGTGCGGACGCCCGCGCAGCACGTGACGTTCAAGGTGACCGGCTCGCACTCCCGGACGGCGTCCACCTTCGAGGTGGTGGTACCGCCTGGGTTCGACGTCGGGGCTCATCTGCACACCCGCAGCGAGGAGTTGTTCTACGTGCTCGAAGGCGAGCTGGACGTGCTCGCCTTCGAGCCCCGGGTCCGGACCCCCGACAACTGGCAGCGGTGGGAGTCGGGTTCGGGCAACCGGGTGGTGCGGGCGACACCGGGCACGGTGATCGTCGTACCGCCCGGCTGCCCGCACGCGTTCGCCAACCCGACCGAGTCGCCGGCGAAGATGTTCTTCCAGGCGTCCCCGCCGCCCGACCACGAGCGGTACTTCGAGGAGCTGCTGGAGATCCTCGGGGGCGGCGGTCCACCGGACGACGCGGCGATCGCCCGGTTGCGCGGCCGGTACGACATCGAGCAGCTGACGCCGCTCAAGCACCGCTAGTGCTGCGACCGGGAAGGTTCACCGGCTCGCGACGCCCGGCAAACCCTCCCGGCCACAGCACTAGAGCGACGGGAGTTCACTCCCGTGCGCCGATCGCCTCTACCGGCCTGATCCGCAGCAGCAGCCGGGTAGGGACCATCACACCGGCGACGGCGAGGGCCGCCGTCGCGCCCGCGATCGCCAGATAGCCGAGAGCGGGCACGGCGGGCCACGGCGAGCCGCCGAGCCCCAGCGCGACCAGGAAGAGCGGGAAGCAGGCCAGGAGCGTACCCAGCCCCACGCCGGCCGCCACGACGACGAAACTCTCCCGGCGCATCATGCCCGCGACCTGGCCGCGGGCGGTGCCGGAGAGCCGTAGCAGGGCGAACTCGCGGCGGCGGGCGGCGGTGCTCATCGCCAGGGTGTTGACGACGGTGATCGCCGTGTAGGCGATGATCACGCCGACGACCAGGTAGTTGACCCAGGCGTTGGCGCGCTGTTCGGCCAGCTGGTCGTCGACGGCGAGTCCGTCGCGCAGGACGGTGCCCGGGTAGGCGGCCGCGAGGCGGGTCAGCTCCCCGGTGAGGCCGTGCGCGCCGGGCGCCGAGCGGACCAGCACGGACGCGTCGGCCCTCGCGGTGGTGTGGGCGAGCAGCACGTCGTGATCGAGCGTGAGGTCGGCGAAGCCGAAGCCGCGGGCGTAGACGGCGATCACCTTGGCCCGGTACGGGGTGCCGTCGCCGAGGTGGAGGTCGGCGGTGTCACCGACGTCGAGGCCGAGCCAGGAGGCCGTGGTGGTGCTGATCGCCACGGTGGTGGGTGACAGTGCGCTCATGTCGCCCTCGCGGGTGCGCAGATCGAGGGTCCTGCCGAGCGCCCCGGGGTCGACACCCTGGGCGCCGAGCGAGACGGACTGCTGGCCGCCGAACATCTTCCCCACGGCGACGACCTTGGACTTCACCAGCCCGGTGGCCGCCTGCACCTGCTTCAACTTCCTTATCTTCGCCGCGAGTTCGGGCGGCACGCCGGCCGGCGCGGTAAGCACGTGATCGGCGACGAGCCCGGACCGCAGTTCCGCGGCGGAGTCGCGGAGGGCGGTGGTCTGGGAGAAGACGATGGTCGACGCGAAGGAGACGGCGAGGACGATCGGCGTGATCGCACCGGCCAGCCGGACCACGTTGGCCCGGGTGTTGGCCGCCGCGAGGTAACCGGTGACGCCGGTCCGGTTCAGCAGCGGCGCGAGCAGCCCCACGGCCATACGGGAGAGCGGCGGCCCCAGGACCGCGGCGGCGATCACCAGGAGGAGCACGAGGGAGTTGGCGAGGCTGACCAGGGTGAAGAAGTCGGACCGCTCCACCAGGCCGGTGACGAACGCCCCGGCGGCCAGGACCAGCAGCACCACACCGGTGACGCGGCGTCCCCGGCCGAGCCCCGGCCGCTCCACCGCGGCCTCGCCGAGGGCCTCCGTCGGCCGGATCCGGGTCGCGCGGAGCGCCGCGGCCAGCACGGCGGCCAGCGCGGTCAGCACGGTGACCGCCACCGCCGACAGAAACGGCAGGGGGCTGATGACGAGCCCGAAGTCGCCTGGCACGATGCCGTGTCCGGCGAACCGGCCGCGCAGCCAGTGGACCAGCAGCAGGCCGACCGGACAGCCCAGCACCCCGGCGACGAGTCCGGTGACGGCCGCCTCCCCCGCCAGCATGCGCCGGATCTGGCCGGGCGTCGTCCCGATGGCGCGCAGCAGGGCGATCTCCCGGCGGCGGTGCCGGATGGAGAGGGAGGCCGTGGCGTACAGCACGAAGACGGCGATGAGCAGGACGTTGCCGCCGATCGCCGCCGACAGGATGACCAGGTTGGAGCCGCTGATCGTGACGTCGAGGAACTCGGCCCGGCCGCGTCCGTCCCCGGTGCGGACGGTGAGCCGGTCGTCGTGGAGCGCGGCGCCCACGGCGTCGGCGAGCTGCCCTGGCGCGGTGCCGGGGGTGGCGTGGATCCCGAACGCGTAGACGGTGGGCGCGAGTTGGCGCATCGCGTGGTCGGAGAGGAAGAGCACCGACTGGCGGGGCGTGCGGCCGTCGTCGAGGGCGACGAGTCCGGCGACGCGGTAGAGGCGGGGTTCCGACGAGGTCATCAGGCGGACCGTGTCGCCGGGGCGTGCTCCGGCCCGGCCGGCGATCTCCGTGTCCAGCACGACCTCGTCGTCCGCGGCCGGCGCGTGACCCGAGCTCAGCCGGAAGTCGCCGAGGGAGAGGCCGGCCCAGTTGTGGGCCTGCGGCGCGGTGCCGTGCCGGCCGGCCACCGGAATCCCGCCGGCGGTGACCAGCCGGACCGGCGCCCCCTCGTCCGTGACCACCGAGCGGACGCCGTCGACGCCCGCGATGCGGTGGGCGAGTCCGGTGTTCAGGGGGACGCGTTCGGAGAGCGGCTGGGACTCCTTCACGGCTGTGCCGTCGACGTCCTTGAGGGCTATCTCGATCTCCTGGCGGCCGGTGACGACGCCGTCGGCGGCGGCGTACCGTTCGGCGGGCGAGCCGGCCCGGACGCCGGACTCCAGCAGGATGCCGCAGGCGCTGAGGACGGCGGCGCCCAGCAGCAGGGCGACGAAGGTGCCGGCGAAGCCGCCCTTGCGGGCCTTGAGGGTCTGCAGTGCGAGAGCGAACATCAAGCCGCCCTCCGCAGGCCGGACATGACGTCGGCGACGCGCTCGGCGCTGGGCCCGGTCATGCCGTCCACGATCCGTCCGCCGCTGAGGAAGAGCACCTGGTCGGTGTGGGCGGCGGCCACCGGGTCGTGGGTGACCATCACCACCGTCTGGTGCAGATCGGTGACCGCCTGGCGGAGCAGGCCGAGGATGTCCCGGGCGGTCTCCGGGTCGAGCGCGCCGGTCGGCTCGTCGGCGAAGACCACCTCGGGCCGGGTCACCAGGGCACGGGCGATCGCCACTCGCTGCTGCTGCCCGCCGGAGAGCTGGGCGGGGAAGCGGGACAGCCGCGGGCCGAGGTCCACGGCGCTGACGATGTGGTCGAACCAGCTCGCGTCGGGCTGCCGGCCCGCCAGCCGCAACGGCAGGGTGATGTTCTGTTCGGCGGTCAGCGACGGCAGCAGGTTGAACGCCTGGAAGACGAAGCCGATCCTGGTGCGCCGCAGTTCGGTCAGCCGGCGCTCCCGCAGCGCCGAGAGGTCCTGCGTGCCGAGCCGTACCTCGCCCTCGGTGGGCCGGTCGAGGCCGGCCGCGCAGTGCAGGAAGGTGCTCTTCCCGGAGCCGGAGGGGCCCATCACCGCCGTGAACGTGCCGGGTTCGATGCCCGCGCTGACCTTGTCGAGCGCCAGGACGGCGTCCGGACCCTCCCCGTACCGTTTGGTCACGTCCATGAGCTGGACCGCGTACCGGTCTGCGAGCACCTTGACTCCTCGTACGACATCGCTTGGTGTGATGTCCCCAGTCCATCGGTGGCCGGGGGCCGCGGCCTCGGCCACGGAGTGGAACCGGCTGCTCCACCGGTCGGGCGAGAAGGACGCGCGCCTCCTCCCCGCGGACGACCCTGCGCGGAGGAGAACGGGCGGGTCCGGGTCAGCCCCAGGGCAGATCACGGGGGCGGGCAGGCCGACTAACGTGGTCGTCATGGACCGGATAGAGGCGTTCGCGGGGCGCCGGGTACCGCCCGCGGTCGTCGACACGACCACGGCCCTGGTACTCGGTGTCGCCTGTCTGGCGCTGCCGCTGGCGATACCGCCCAACGGGCCCGCGCTGCGGGCGGTGGACGCGCGGTGGGTCGTGCTCGTGCTGCTGTCGACGCTTCCGCTGGCGCTGCACCGGCGGCTGCCGGTCTCCGTCCTGCTGGTGGTGACCACGGCCGCGGGGCTGCTCCAGGGATTCCACTACGTGCCGCCGCTGGCCGGGCCCGACGGAACGTCCGTCGGGCCCTCGTACCTGACGGTGGCGACGGCGGTGTTCCTGACCGCCAAGCGGTCCGCGCCGGGCATGGCCTCCGTGGTGGTGGCCGGGCTCGTTCCCGCCGCCGCGGTCGCCGAGGCGGTGCTGGCGCCGTCCGGACACCGGATCACCGCGCTGATCACCGAGACGGTGCTGCTGCTCGCCGCCTGGGCACTGGGACGGCTCGCCCGGGCCCGGGCCGCGATCCGGGACCAGATGCTGGAACGGGCCGCAGCGCTCGAACGGGAACAGGCCGCTCTCGCCCGGACGGCCGTCATGGAGGAGCGGGCCAGGATCGCCCGCGAACTCCACGACATCGTGGCGCACAACGTCAGTCTCATGGTCGTCCAGACCATCGCCGCCGACCGCGTCCAGGACCGCGACCGCGAGAAGGCCCACGAACTGCACGGCGCCATCGAGGAGACCGGCCGGGCCACCGTCACCGAGCTGCGCCGGCTGCTCGACGTGCTGCGCACCGACGAGGAGGCCGACGACGACCCCAGCAAGCAGCCGCCGCAACCGACCGTCGAGGCGCTGCCCGCCCTGGTGGAGTCGGTGCGGGCGGCGGGTCTCGACATCGAGTTCAGCGCCAGCGGTACGCCGGCGGAACTGCCCGCGGGCTCACAGCTGACCGTCTACCGCGTCGTGCAGGAGGCGCTCACCAACACGCTCAAGCACGCCGGCCACACCCGGACCGTGCTGCGGCTGGCCTGGGAACCGGAGGGGCGGCGCCTCACCGTGCGGCTCTGCGACGACGGGCCACGCTCCGACGCCGGGCCGTCCCGGCCGCCCGGACCGGCGCACGGCACCGGGCACGGGCTCGTCGGCATGCGGGAGCGCGTCGCCGCCGTGGGCGGCTCCCTGCACACCGGCACCCGTCCCGGCGGCGGCTACTGCGTGCACGCCGTGATCCCGCTCCCCGCACCCCCGTCCGCACCCGAACTCGAACCCCGGCACTAAGGAAAATCCCTATGCAGGCGATCCGCGTCCTGCTGGTCGACGACCAGCCCATGATCCGGACGGGATTCCGGCTCATCCTCGAAGCCGAGCCCGACATCAGCGTCGTGGGCGAGGCGGCGGACGGCGTCGAAGCCGTCGAGAGCGTGGCGGCGCTCGCGCCCGACGTGGTGCTGATGGACATCCGGATGCCCCGGATGGACGGCGTCGAGGCGACGGAGCGGATCGCGCGCTCGGGGTCGGCCAGCCGGATCGTCATCCTCACCACGTTCGACCTGGACGCCCATGTGGTGGCGGCGCTGCGCGCCGGAGCCAGCGGGTTCCTCGTCAAGGACGGGCCCGCCGACTCCCTGGTGGAGGCGATCCGCACGGTCGCCGCCGGGGACGCGGTGCTCTCGCCGCGCGTCACCCACCGGCTGCTGGACCGGTTCGCCGACCTCGCCGCGCCCGCCGACCCCGTCGTCCCGGCCCGGCTCGACGCGCTCACCGCCCGGGAACTGGACGTGCTGCGCTCCCTCACCGGCGGTCTCTCCAACGCCGAGATCGCGGCCGAACTCGGCGTGGGCGAGACCACGGTGAAGACCCACGTGGCGCACATCCTGGAGAAGTACGGCCTGCGCGACCGGGTCCAGGCCGTCATCCTGGCGTACGACAGCGGCCTGGTCGTGCCGCGCGGCGGCCGGCGCGGCTAGCGGATCGGCATCCCGGAGAGGGTGCGGGCGATCACCAGGCGCTGGATCTCGCTCGTGCCCTCGAAGATGGTGTAGATCGCGGCGTCGCGGTGCATGCGCTCGACCGGGTACTCGCGGGTGTAGCCGTTGCCGCCGAGGATCTGGATCGCCTGGCCGGTGACCTTCTTGGCGGTCTCGCTGGCGAAGAGCTTGGACATCGAGCCCTCGGCCGCGGTGAACTGCTTGCCGTTGACCGCCATCCAGGAGGCGCGCCACACCAGCAGCCGGGCCGCGTCGATGGAGGTCCGCATGTCGGCGAGCTGGAAGGCGACGCCCTGGTTGTCGATGATCGGGCGGCCGAACTGCTCACGCGTCTTGGCGTAGTCGAGGGCCACCTCGTAGGCGGCGCGGGCGGTGCCGACGGCCATCGCGCCGACGGCGGGGCGGGACGCCTCGAACGTGGCCATGGCGGCGTTCTTCACGCGCTCGCCGCCGCCCGCCCGGGCGCGCTCACGGGCGCGGGCCAGCCGCTCGTCCAGCTTCGCCTTGCCGCCGAGGAGGCAGGAGCCGGGGATGCGTACGTTCTCCAGGACGACCTCGGCGGTGTGCGAGGCGCGGATGCCGTGCTTCTTGAACTTCTGGCCCTGGGAGAGGCCGGGCGTGTTCGGCGGGACGATGAAGGAGGCGTGGCCCTTGGAGCCGAGCTCCGCGTCGACGACCGCGACCACGACGTGGACGTTGGCGATGCCGCCGTTGGTCGCCCAGGTCTTGGTGCCGTTGAGGACCCATTCGTCCTTGGCCTCGTCGTAGACGGCGCGGGTGCGCATGGAGGCCACGTCGGAGCCGGCGTCGGGCTCGGAGGAGCAGAAGGCGGCGACCTTGACATCGTTGGCGTCGCCGTACATCTGGGGGATCCAGGTGCCGATCTGCTCCTCGGTGCCGTTGGCGAGGACGCCCACGGCGGCGAGGCCGGTGCCGACGATGGAGAGGGCGATGCCCGCGTCGCCCCAGAACAGTTCCTCCATGGCCATCGGGATGCCGAGGCCGGTGGCGTCGAAGTACTGCTGGGCGTAGAAGTCCAGGGAGTAGATGCCGACCTTCGCGGCCTCCTGGATGACCGGCCAGGGAGTCTCCTCACGCTCGTCCCATTCGGCGGCGGCGGGGCGGATGACGTCGGCGGCGAAGCCGTGCAGCCAGTCCCGCACCTCCCTCTGTTCGTCGTTGAGCTCCATGGTGAACTCGGCCATGACCCCTCCAGCGGCGCACTAGCATGTTACTTGCGGTAACCGAAGTCTGTTACCGACCGGTAGGAAAAGTCAACTCCCGGCGCCCGCCCGGCAGCCCGTTCGATGCGCGGCGCGCGGCGAGTGTTAGTTTTCGCAGGCGTCACCGAATCAGCACGGGTGGGGAGAGATCATGGACACCACGCAGCGGACCGATCAGCAGAGGTCCGCCGACCGCCGTCGGCGCGAACTGCTGGAGGCCGCGGACAGAGTGGTGCTGCGTGACGGCCCGCATGCCTCGATGAACGCGATCGCGGCGGAAGCGGGCATCACCAAGCCCATCCTGTACCGGCACTTCGGTGACAAGAGTGGACTGTACGCGGCACTCGCCACCCGGCACACCGATGCCCTGCTGGACTCCCTGCGCGCGGCGCTGGACGCGCCCGCCGAGCGCCGGGAGAGGGTCGAGGCGACGCTCGACACCTACCTCGCCGCGATCGAGGCCCGGCCCCAGGTGTACCGGTTCCTCATGCACCCCGCCGAGGGCGGGCAGGCCGGGGACACCGGCTTCGACGTCGGCAAGCACTCGGCGCCGCTGCTGCGCCGCATGGGCGAGGAGTTGGCGCAGGTCATCGAGGAACGGCTGGACCTCGGACCCGGCAGTCAGCAGCTCGCCCGGGTGTGGGGGCACGGGATCGTCGGGATGATGCACGCGGCCGGGGACTGGTGGCTGAACGAACGGCCGTGCTCCCGGGCCGAGTTGGTGCGGAGCCTGGCCGACCTGCTGTGGGGGCGGCTGGCCGCGGCCGGGGACCGGGTCGGCGGCCCCGGGTTCTGACTCCGGCCTCAGCGGGACCACTCGCTCCGTTCGGCCTGCCGCAGCAGCCGTCTGTGCCGCCAGCCCGAGACGCGGTCCGCGTACACCGTGCCGTCCAGGTGGTCGCACTCGTGCTGGAGGCACCTGGCGAAGAAACCCGTGCCCTCGACCGTGACCGGTTCGCCGGTCACGGTGAACCCCCTGACCACCGCGTGGTCGTGACGTTCCGTCGCCGCCTCCAGACCGGGCAGGGAGAGGCAGCCCTCGGGACCGCGCAGGAGCAGGCCGTCGGACTTGACCAGGCGGGGGTTGACGACATGGCCCAGGTGGCGGACGTCCTCGTCGTCGGGACAGTCGTAGACGAAGACCCGGGCGGACTCGCCGATCTGGTTGGCGGCCAGGCCGACGCCCTGGGCCGCGTACATCGTGGCGAACAAGTCCTCGACGAGGAGGGCGAGTTCGGGACCGAAGTCGGTGACCTCGGCGCAGCGGGTGTGCAGGGCCGGGTCGCCGAGCAGTGTGAGTGGCCGGACGCGCCCGCGGGCGCCCGGGATCGGACCTTGTCGCATGGCGGCAAGGGTACGGTCCTTGCTGACAGGTGAAGAGGGCGCGGACTCCGTGACCATGCCGCGGTGCTGGCGTGCGAATGGATCTCGATAGGCTGAGGTCCACACCACGTTGCCGGAGGCACAGGCGCGGCGCGTACGCAAGGAGGATCGAGAACTGATGGCAGGCAACTCGGACCCGCTCACGCCGCGGGCCAAGCTGGCCGTGACCGCGGGCAAGGCGGTAGCGGCGGCTTCGCGCGCAGCGGGGCGCGGCAGCGGATCGGTGATCGGCGGCCGGGTGGCACTCAAGCTCGACCCCGACCTCCTCGCCCGGCTCGCGCAGAGCCTGGACGTGATCCTGGTCTCGGCGACCAACGGCAAGACCACCACCACCCGGCTCATCGCGGAGGCGCTGCGCGCCGCGGGCCCGGTCGTGTCCAACGCGCTCGGCGCCAACATGCCGGCCGGCATCACCTCGGCCCTGGCCGGTGGCTCCGACGCCAAGTTCGCGGTCATCGAGGTCGACGAGAAGTACCTCGCCGGCGTCGCCCGCGACACCTCCCCCAAGTGCATCGCGCTGCTCAACCTCTCCCGCGACCAGCTGGACCGCGCGGCCGAGACCCGGATGCTCGCGGAGGCGTGGCGGGAGGGCCTGGCCGGTTCCAAGGCCGTCGTCGTCGCCAACGCCGACGACCCGCTGATCGTCTGGGCCGCCTCCTCCTCGCCCAACGTGATCTGGGTGGCGGCCGGCCAGATGTGGAAGGACGACGCCTGGTCCTGCCCGTCCTGCGGCGGTGTGATGCAGCGCCCCGGCGACGACTGGTTCTGCGCCGAGTGCGGCTTCCGCCGTCCGACGCCGTCCTGGGCGCTCTCCGGCGACCATGTCCTCGACCCGCACGGTTCCGCCTGGCCGATCCACCTCCAACTGCCGGGCCGCGCCAACAAGGCCAACGCCGCCTCCTCCGCCGCCGTCGCCGCCGTCTTCGGGGTGCCGCCGCAGGTCGGCCTGGAGCGCATGTACCAGGTGCAGGCCGTCGCCGGACGGTACGACGTCGTCCAGTTCCTCCAGCGCGACCTGCGGCTGCTGCTGGCGAAGAACCCGGCCGGCTGGCTGGAGACGTTCAGCCTGATCGACCCGCCGCCGACCCCGGTGATCCTGTCGGTGAACGCGCGCGGTGCCGACGGCACCGACACCTCCTGGCTGTGGGACGTCGACTACACGCGGCTGACCGGCCACCCCATCTTCGTCGTCGGCGACCGGAAGCTGGACCTCGCGGTACGCCTCGAAGTCGCCAACCAGCACTTCCAGGTCTGCGACAACCTCGACCAGGCCGTGCAGCAGGCCCCGCCCGGACGGATCGAGGTCATCGCGAACTACACGGCGTTCCAGGACCTGCGCCGCCGCGTCGGCAACTGAGCGAACAGATCTGACTGATCGAAGAGGACCATGACCATGAGCGACAACCAGCTGCGTCTGGTGTGGATCTACCCGGACCTGCTGAGCACCTACGGCGACCAGGGCAACGCCCTCGTCGTGGAACGCCGGGCCCGGCAGCGCGGTCTCGACGTGGCGCGGCTCGACGTACGCAGCGACCAGCCGATCCCGACCTCCGGCGACATCTACCTGATCGGCGGCGGCGAGGACCGTCCGCAGCGGCTCGCGGCCGAACGGCTGCGCCGGGACGGCGGGCTGGAGCGCGCGATCGGCAACGGCGCGATCGTCTTCTCGGTCTGCGCCGGCTACCAGATCCTGGGCCACGAGTTCATCAACGACCTCGGCCAGCGTGAGCCCGGCCTCGGTCTGCTCGACGTGGTGTCGGTGCGCGGCCAGGGCGAGCGGTGTGTCGGCGACGTCCTCGGGGACGTCGACCCGCGCCTCGGCCTGCCCCCGCTGACGGGCTTCGAGAACCACCAGGGCGTCACCCATCTCGGCCCTGGTGCCCGCCCGTTCGCCAACGTCCGCATCGGCAAGGGCAACGGCACCGGCGACGGCACCGAGGGCGCGTACAACGACACGGTCTTCGGGACGTACATGCACGGGCCCGTACTCGCCCGCAACCCGCTCATCGCGGACCTGCTGCTGAAGCTGGCCCTCGACGTGAACGCGCTGCCGCCGATCGACGACCGCTGGTACGAGGCGCTGCGCACCGAGCGCATCGCCGCCGCCCAGCAGCCCGCGTAAGCGCGCTTCCAGGGGTACTGAAGGGAAGCTTTAGCCCGGCCTGTCAGGGTCTTCGTGGGGCCCGCCTGACGCTCTCTCCGCTCACTTGTGCGGCCGAGTCCACCAGGCGGACGCCTGCTACGGAGCCACCCCCTCACGCCGGTAGGGTGACCGGGTCCAGCCGGACAGCGTGGTCCGGTCCCCGGCCCACGTTGAGAAGGTTTTCGGGCTATGCGCATTGGTGTCCTCACGTCCGGCGGCGACTGCCCCGGCCTGAACGCCGTCATCCGGTCCGTCGTGCACCGCGCCGTCGTGGACCACGGCGACGAGGTCATCGGCTTCCGGGACGGCTGGAAGGGTCTCCTGGAGTGCGACTACCTCAAGCTCGACCTCGACGCGGTGAGCGGCATCCTGGCTCGCGGCGGCACCATCCTCGGCTCCTCCCGGGTCCAGCCCTCCCAACTGCGGGACGGTGTGGAGCGGGCCAGGGGCCATGTGGAGGAACTCGGCCTTGACGCGATCATCCCGATCGGCGGCGAGGGCACGCTGAAGGCGGCCCGGCTGATGTCGGACAGCGGTCTGCCCGTGGTGGGCGTACCGAAGACGATCGACAACGACATCGCCGTCACCGACGTCACCTTCGGCTTCGACACGGCCGTCGGGGTCGCCACCGAGGCCCTGGACCGGCTCAAGACCACCGCCGAGTCCCATCAGCGGGTCCTGGTCGTGGAGGTCATGGGCCGGCACACCGGCTGGATCGCGCTGCACTCCGGCATGGCGGCCGGGGCCCACGCCATCGTCGTGCCTGAACGGCCTTTCGACATAGAGGAGTTGGCCGCTCGGGTCGGCGAGCGCTTCGAGGCGGGCAAGCGGTTCGCGATCGTGGTGGCGGCGGAGGGCGCGAAGCCGCGTGCGGGCTCCATGGAGTTCGACGAGGGCAAGAAGGACGTCTACGGCCATGAGCGCTTCGCGGGGATAGCGCGGCAGCTCTCGGTCGAACTGGAAGGGCGGCTCGGCAAGGAGGCGCGTCCGGTGATACTCGGGCATGTGCAGCGCGGCGGTACGCCCACGGCGTACGACCGGGTGCTCGCGACCCGGTTCGGGTGGCACGCGGTGGAGGCCGCGCACCGCGGGGAGTTCGGGAAGATGACCGCGCTGCGGGGCACCGACATCGTGATGGTGTCGCTGGCCGATGCGGTCGAGACGCTGAAGACGGTGCCCGCCGAACGCTACGAGGAAGCCGAGTGCGTGCTGTGACGTGCGGGTGAGACGTCGTTCCCGCCGCCCCTGAGCAGGTCGCGCCGCCCCCGGTCACCGTCGTGACCGGGGGCGGTTCTACTCTGGTGCGGACAGACGACGCACACCCCCACGAATCAGGAGCCGTCCGATGGATCACGGCGGGCACGGCATGACGACGGATCTGCCGCCGTTCACGCTCGGACGGGGTCTGCACTGGTCGGCCGACCCCTTCTTCCTCGTCGCCTGTCTGCTGGGGCTGGCCCTGTACGGCTGGGGCGTCGTGCGGCTGCGCCGGCGCGGCGACTCCTGGCCGGTGGGCCGGACGGTCGCGTACGTCATCGGCGTGGTGACCGTCGGGCTGGTGATGTGCACCCGGCTCAACGACTACGGCATGGTCATGTTCAGCGTGCACATGGTGCAGCACATGATCATCAGCATGCTGTCGCCGATACTGATCCTGCTCGGCGCGCCGATCACGCTGGCGCTGCGGGCGCTGCCGCCGGCGGCCAGGGGCCGCAAGGGGCCGCGCGAGCTGCTGCTGATGTTCCTGCACAGCCGCTACATGAAGATCGTCACGCATCCCGCGTTCACGATCCCGCTCTTCATCGCCAGCCTGTACGCCCTCTACTTCACGCCGATCTTCGACTTCCTTATGGGCTCGCGAACGGGCCACATCGCGATGATGGTGCACTTCCTCGCCGTGGGCCTGGTCTTCTTCTGGCCGATCATGGGCGTGGACCCGGGGCCCAGCCGGCCCGGCTATCTGATGCGGATGCTGGAGCTGTTCGCGGGGATGCCGTTCCACGCGTTCTTCGGGATCGCGCTGATGATGGCGTCGGAGCCGATGGTCGGGACGTTCCGCACTCCGCCCGCCTCGCTCGGTATCGACGCGCTCGCCGACCAGAACGCGGCCGGCGGCATCGCCTGGGCGTTCAGCGAGATCCCGTCCGTGCTGGTGCTGATCGCCCTGCTCTTCCAGTGGCACAGCTCGGAGCAGCGGCACGCCCGCCGCTCGGACCGGGCCGCCGACCGGGACGGCGACAAGGAGCTGGAGGCGTACAACGCCTATCTGGCGTCGCTCCACGCCCGTCGCGGCTGATTCCCGCGGTCGGCCGTCCCCGGGCGGGGAACGGGGGCACCATGGAGGCAGGCGACCCGTGAGGAGGGTGTTGCGATGCCCGGTTCTACGAAGGCCATGGGGGTGATCACCGTGGGCGCGCTCGTCGCGGTGACGGCGTACACGGTGGCGCTCGGCAGCAACGGCTGGCTGTGGTTCGGCTGGGTGGTGCTCGGGATGATCACGCTGGGCATGGTCGCGACCCGCAGCACCTGACCGTCACTCCTCGGCGAGCGGCCCCGCCGAGTGGACGCCCGGCTGGTACTTCGGCAGCCGGGCGGTGATCTTCATCCCGGCTCCTACGGCGGTCTCGATCACCAGGCCGTAGTCGTCGCCGTAGACCTGGCGGAGCCGGTCGTCGACGTTGGAGAGGCCGATGCCGCCGGAGGGGCTGACCTCGCCGGCCAGGATGCGGCGCAGCAGGCCGGGGTCCATGCCGGCCCCGTCGTCCTCGATGACGACCAGGGCCTCGGCGCCGGCGTCCCGGGCGGTGATGCCGATCCGGCTCTTGTCCGCCTTGCCTTCGAGGCCGTGCTTGACGGCGTTCTCGACGAGCGGCTGGAGGCAGAGGAAGGGGACCGCCACCGGCAGCACCTCCGGCGCGATCTGGAGGGTGACCGAGAGCCGCTCGCCGAAGCGGGCCCGGACCAGGGCCAAGTAGTGGTCGATGGCGTGGAGTTCGTCCGCGAGGGTGGTGAAGTCGCCGTGTCTTCGGAACGAGTAGCGGGTGAAGTCGGCGAATTCCAGGAGGAGTTCGCGGGCCCGTTCAGGGTCGGTGCGTACGAACGACGCGATCACCGCGAGTGAGTTGAAGATGAAGTGCGGGGAGATCTGGGCGCGCAGGGCCTTGATCTCGGCTTCGATGAGCCGGGTACGGGACCGGTCGAGGTCGGCGAGTTCGAGCTGGACGGAGACCCAGCGGGCGACCTCGCCCGCCGCCCGCACCAGGACCGCCGACTCGCGCGGCGCGCAGGCGACCAGCGCGCCGTGCACCCGGTCGTCGACGGTGAGCGGGGCGACCACGGCCCAGCGCAGCGGGCAGTCGGGCTCCTCGCAGCGGAGCCGGAACGCCTCGCCGCGGCCGGTCTCCAGTGGTCCGGCGAGCCGTTGGAGTACTTCGGCGCGGTGATGGGCGCCGACCCCGTCCCAGGCCAGAACCTGTTGCCGGTCGGTCAGGCAGAGGGCGTCGGTGCCGAGCAGGGTACGCAGTCTGCGGGCCGAGCGGCGGGCCGTCTCCCCGGTGAGACCGGCGCGCAGCGGGGGCGCGGCGAGGGACGCGGTGTGCAGGGTCTGGAAGGTGGCGTGCTCGACCGGGGTGCCGAGGCCGCCGAGGCGCTGCGGGCGGCCCGTGCGCCGGCCGAGGAGGAAACCGGCGGCCAGCAGCGGCAGGGCGGCGACGCAGAGGCCCGCCAGGAATCCGCTCACGCCTTCACCTCCGCCCGTAGCTCCTCGGGCAGGTGGAACCGGGCCAGGATCGCCGCGGTCCCCGTCGGCACCCGGCCCGGGGTGGCCAGCGAGACCAGCAGCATGGTGAGGAAGCCGAGCGGCACGGACCAGAGGGCGGGCCAGGCCAGCAGGGTGCGCAGGGGCCCGGTGCCGGGGAGGCCCGCCATCGTGGCGGTGACGGCGGCGAACGCGGAGCCGCCGCCGATCACCATGCCGGTGGCCGCCCCGGGCGGGGTCAGCCGCCGCCACCAGATGCCGAGGACCAGCAGCGGACAGAAGGAGGAGGCGGACACCGCGAACGCCAGCCCCACCGCGTCGGCCACCGGCAGCCCGCCCACCAGCACACTCGCCACGAGCGGTACGGCCATGGCGAGGACGGTGCCGAGTCGGAAGTGCCGTACGCCGCGCGAGGGAAGGACGTCCTGGGTGAGGACGCCCGCCACCGCCATGGTCAGCCCCGACGCGGTGGACAGGAAGGCGGCGAAGGCACCGCCCGCGAGCAGCGCGCCCAGCAGGTCGCCGCCGAGGCCGCCGATCATGCGGTCGGGCAGCAGCAGGACGGCGGCGTCGGCGTTTCCGGTGAGGGTGAGTTCGGGGGTGTAGAGCCGGCCGAGCGCGCCGTAGACGGGCGGCAGCAGGTAGAAGGCGCCGATCAGGCCGAGGACGGCGACCGTGGTGCGGCGGGCGGCGACGCCGTGCGGGCTGGTGTAGAAGCGGACGACGACGTGCGGCAGGCCCATCGTGCCGAGGAAGGTGGCGAGGATGAGTCCGTACGTGGCGTACAGGGGGCGTTCCTCGCGGCTCGCGGCGAGGGAGGCCGACATGCCGCCGTTGTCGCCCCGGCCGGCGACCGGGACGGGGTCGCCCTCGGCGAAGGTGAGGCGGGTGCCGCCTGCGATGTGGTGGGTGCCGGCGGGGAGTCGAACCTCGGTGCCGGTGTGCGGCCGGCCGTCGACCGTGCCGGTCACGGTGACGCTGAGCGGTCGGTCGAGCCGGAGATCGAGGCTCTCGTCGACGCGGACGACGCGCTGTGCGCGGAAGGCGGCCGGTTCGTCGAAGGCGTGCCGGGGCGCCCCGTCGCTCTGCCAGGCGAGGACCAGGAAGAGGGCGGGGACGAGCAGGGCGGTGAGTTTGAGCCAGTACTGGAAGGCCTGGACGAAGGTGATGCTGCGCATGCCGCCCGCCGCGACGGTGGCGACCACGACGGCCGCGACGATCAGTCCGCCGAGCGGGTCGGGCGCGCCGGTGAGGACGGTCAACGTCAGTCCGGCGCCCTGGAGTTGGGGCAGCAGATAGAGCCAGCCGATGCCGACGACGAAGGCCCCGGCGAGCCGTCGTACGGCGGGCGAGGCGAGCCGGGCCTCGGCGAAGTCGGGCAGCGTGTAGGCGCCGGAGCGGCGCAGCGGGGCGGCGACGAAGATCAGCAGGACGAGGTAGCCGGCCGTGTAGCCGACCGGGTACCAGAGCATGTCGGGTCCCTGGACGAGGACCAGGCCGGCGATGCCGAGGAAGGAGGCGGCGGAGAGGTACTCGCCGCTGATGGCGGCCGCGTTGAGGCGCGGGCCGACGGTGCGGGAGGCGACGTAGAAGTCGGAGGTGGTGCGGGAGATCCGCAGGCCGAAGGCGCCGACGAGGACGGTCGCCACGACGACGAGGGCGACGGCCGGTACGGCGTAGCCGGAGTTCATCGGTCCTCGACGAGCCGGACGAAGTCGCGTTCGTTGCGCTCGGCGCGGCGCACGTACCAGAGGGCGAGCAGGACCAGCGGGGCGTAGAGGCCGAAGCCGAGGACGGCCCATTCCAGGCGGCGGGCGTCCGGGGTCGCGGCGAAGACCAGCGGCAGCGGGCCGACGAGCAGCACGAGGACCGCGAACACGGCGAGGGCGGCGCGGAGTTGGCTGCGCATGAGGGAGCGGACGTAGGTGTGGCCGAGGGTGGTCTGCTCGTCGATCTCGGTGCGCGGGCGGGAGTGGCCGGTGGGTCTGCGGGCGCGCCGGGTGCCGCTGGGCGGACCGGTGACGACGACGCGGCGCTCGGTGGCGTCCGGCACCCTCACGCCCTCCTCATCAGCAGGTCGCGCAGTTCGCGGGCGTGGCGCCGGCTGACCTGGAGCTCCTCCGCGCCGACCAGGACGCTCACCGTGCCCGCTTCCAGGCGGAGTTGACCGATGTGGCGCAGGGCGACGAGGTGACGGCGGTGGATGCGGACGAAGCCCCGGGAGCCCCAGCGCTCCTCCAGGGTGGACAGCGGGATGCGCACGAGATGGCTGCCCCGGTCCGTGTGCAGCCGGGCGTAGTCACCCTGCGCCTCGACGTGGGTGATGTCGTCCACGTCCACGAAGCGGGTGACGCCGCCGAGTTCGACGGCGATGTGACCGGGGTCGGGTTCGTGGACGGGGATCCGCGGTGCCGCGCCACCGAGTTCGGCGGCCCGGCGTACGGCCTCGGCCAGCCGTTCCTTGCGGACGGGCTTGAGCACGTAGTCGACTGCCTTGAGATCGAAGGCCTGGACGGCGAAGTCCTCGTGGGCGGTGACGAACACGACGAGCGGCGGGGTGGCGAACCCGGTCAGCAGCCGGGCCAGGTCGAGCCCGTCCAGGCCGGGCATCTGGATGTCGAGGAAGACCACGTCGATCGCCTCGGGGCCGCCCGGTCCCGACTCCAGGGCGCGGTTGAGGCGGCGCAGCGCCTCGGTGGCGTCGCCGGCGCCCTCCGCGCTGCCTATGCGTGGGTCCGCGTTCAGCAGATAGAGCAGTTCCTCCAGCGAGGGGCGTTCGTCGTCGACGGCGAGGGCGCGCAGCATGAACGTGGAGTGTAGGAGCAATTCGCGGCGCTGGACATGTGCCGGACGTGGACGTTCGCGCTGGATACAGTGCCGACATGAACAGCAGGACCACGCCGTTCGACGAGCTCGACCGGAAGATCATTACCGCGTTGATGGCGAACGCCAGGACCAGTTTCGCCGAGATCGGCGCGGTGATCGGCCTCTCCGCGACGGCGGTGAAGCGGCGGGTGGACCGGCTGCGGGAGACCGGGGTGATCACCGGGTTCACGGCCACGGTGCGGCCGTCCGCGCTGGGCTGGCGCACGGAGGCGTACGTGGAGGTGTACTGCGAGGGCGCCGCGCCCCCCAGACGGCTCGCGGAGGTGGTGCGCAACCATCCGGAGATCACCGCGGCGATGACGGTGACCGGCGGCGCGGACGCGTTGCTGCACGTGCGGGCGACCGATGTGGAGCACTTCGAGGAGGTGCTGGAGCGCATCCGCCAGGAGCCGTTCATCCGGAAGACGATCAGCGTGCTGGTCCTCTCCCACCTCCTGCCGGAGAGCCTGGAGGCGGGCGTCACCCATCCCGCTCCCGACGACGCATCAGAACTGCGCTGACCTCGCGGAAGACGCAGCGTTCCTGCGTACACGCGCAGCTTTCGTCCCTTGTCGCCCGTATCCGTCGCTTCCTACCGTGGTGGCAACCCTAGTCGCCCCCCAGGAAGCGGAGGAACCCCTCTGTGCCCGACACCCGTGTGCGGCGCCGGCGGCGCTTTCTCGTCTGCGAACCCAGACACTTCGCCGTGCGGTACGCGATCAACCCCTGGATGCGTCCGGACACCAGGGTCGACGTCGATCTCGCCCAGGAGCAGTGGCGCACGCTGATCGGCGCCTACCGCGCGCACGGCCACACCGTCGACACGGTGGCCCCGGTCCCCGGCCTCCCCGACATGGTCTTCGCCGCGAACTCGGCGGTCGTCGTCGACGGCCGTGTCTTCGGCTCCCTCTTCCACGCGGCCGAGCGCCGTGCCGAGTCCGGCCACTACGACACCTGGTTCAGGGCGGCGGGCTACGACGTCCACCGCCCGGAGTCGGTCTGTGAGGGCGAGGGCGATCTCGTCCCGGCCGGCCCCTACGTCCTGGCCGGCACCGGTTTCCGCACGACCCGCGAGGCCCACCGCGAGGTGCAGGAGTTCTTCGGTGTCCCGGTGATCAGCCTGACGCTGGTGGACCCGTACTTCTACCACCTGGACACGGCACTGTTCGTCCTCGACGACGGTCCAGCGCCGGACCTCGTCTACTTCCCGGAGGCGTTCACGCCGGGCAGCCGCGACGTGCTCGCGCGGCTGTTCCCGGACGCGGTGCTCGCCACCCGCGAGGACGCGATGACGTTCGGCCTCAACTCCGTCTCCGACGGGCGCCACGTCTTCATCTCCCCCCGGGCCGAGGCACTCGCCTCACGCCTCGCCGACCGCGGCTACCTTCCCGTGCCCGTCGACCTGTCCGAGTTCCACAAGGCAGGCGGCGGCATCAAGTGCTGCACCCAGGAGCTCCGTTCATGACCGCACCCGTCACCGCCCGTACGTCCGCCGACCTCATCCGCGCGGAGGAACCGGTCCTCGCGCACAACTACCACCCGCTGCCCGTGGTCGTCGCCCGGGCCGAGGGCGCCTGGGTGGAGGATGTCGAGGGGCGCCGCTACCTCGACATGCTGGCCGGCTACTCGGCCCTCAACTTCGGCCACCGCCACCCCGCCCTGATCGAGGCGGCCCACCGCCAGCTGGACCGGCTGACGCTGACCTCCCGCGCCTTCCACAACGACCGACTCGCCGAATTCGCCGAGCGGCTCGCCGAGTTGACCGGTCTCGGCATGGTGCTGCCGATGAACACGGGCGCGGAGGCCGTGGAGAGCGGCATCAAGGTCGCCCGTAAATGGGCCTACGACGTGAAGGGCGTCCCGGCCGACCGGGCGACCATCGTCGTGGCGGCGGACAACTTCCACGGCCGTACGACGACGATCGTCGGCTTCTCCACCGACGAGAGCGCCCGGGCGGGCTTCGGCCCGTTCACGCCGGGGTTCCGGATCGTGCCGTACAACGACCTGGCCGCGCTGGAGGCGGCGGTCGACGAGACGACGGCGGCGGTGCTGATCGAGCCGATCCAGGGCGAGGCCGGGGTGGTCGTCCCGGACGACGGCTACCTGACCGGGGTACGTGAACTCACCACCCGCCGGGACTGCTTGTTCGTCGCGGACGAGATCCAGTCGGGGCTCGGCCGCACCGGCCGCACGCTCGCGGTGGACCACGAGGGGGTCGTCCCGGACGTGGTGCTGCTCGGCAAGGCGCTCGGCGGCGGCATCGTGCCGGTGTCGGCGGTGGTCGCGAGCCGGGAGGTGCTCGGAGTGCTGCGGCCCGGCGAGCACGGCTCGACGTTCGGCGGGAACCCGCTCGCCGCGGCGGTCGGCACGGCGGTCGTCGAACTGCTGGAGACCGGTGAATTCCAGCGCCGGGCGGCCGAGTTGGGCGAGGTGCTGCGGGACGGGCTGACCGGGCTGACCGGCAAGGGCGTGCTCCGTTTCCGCGCGCGCGGGCTGTGGGCGGGCGTCGACGTCGACCCGGCGATCGGCACCGGCCGCGACATCAGCGAACGCCTGATGCACGAGGGCATCCTGGTCAAGGACACCCACGGCTCCACCATCCGCCTGGCCCCGCCTCTGACCATCACGGAGGACGAACTCCGTTCGGCGATAGGCACGTTGGAGGAGGTACTGACGCGGGGCGCCTGACAGCGGGACGCGGGCGCGGACGCGGGCGCGGACGCGGGCACCGGGGCAGGACCGTCCCCGGCGCCCAGCCCGGCGCCCGAGGAGGGCGCGGACGGGCCGGGAGGCGATCGACACGGCCGGGCGGTACGGTCCGGCGGTGCGGCGACCGGCACAGCCGGACGGTGCGGCCTGGTGGCGGTGCGCGGCCGGGGCGCACCCCGGGATCGGGCGCACCCCGGGATCGGGCGCACCGAAGGCTGGGGCGGCGGCCGGCCCGGGGTGGGCAACCGAACGGGTGGTGTGCGGAAAACTCGCGACGGACGTCGCCGGCGGCGGACGTGGCGTGGCCGATACCGGGTAGAGGGAACGCAGTACGTGACCGTTTCTTTCGTGAGGATTCCCGAGGATGACCGATGACGCCTATCTCGTCCTGCTGACCGGCCCGGCCGCGACGCTCGGCGTTCCCCCCGCCGCCGTCGGGGAACTGGCCTGCATGGACACCCCCGCTGTCAGGGGCTGGCTCGAAGCGCAGGGCACCACCGCCACCTCGCCCGACCTGCGGCTGCTCCCTCCGGAGGAGACCTCGGCGATTCCCGAGGACGCCGAACGGCTGCCCGTCCCGCTCGGCGAGGAGGAGCTCGGCTGGCTGCGCCACAGCCTCGCGCCGCGGAGCCTGGCGCAGCTGGAAGAGGAACTGCTGGCCTACCGTTCCTGCGCGGACAACCGGGACGCCCTGCTCACCCGCGCCCTGGCGGCCGGAGTGCCCGCGCACCGGATCGCCGAGCTGACCGGTGAGGACCTGGCCGTCATCAAGGCGGGCGGCCGCTGACACCGGACGCCGGTGCCGCGACAGGCGACGTTCACCCGTCGCGACGCCATGCAGGAACTAGGTGACGCGCTGTGTGAGCGTCTCCGGGCGGGGTGCCTTCGGCGGCGAGGCGGCGCGGTCGGCTCGCTCGAAGCGGCTGGGGAAGGGGTACTTCCGGTCCAGGAAGGCATGGAGGTCGGCGCGCACCGCCGCCCTGGCCGCCGCGGCGGTGTCGACGTCGTTGAGGCAGAAGAAGTCGACGTCCTCCCCGGCCGCGAGCCGGACCAGCCGCCGTCGCATGTCGGGGGTGCCCAACTCGACGTAGCAGAAGCGGTAGTCGGCCGGGACGGCCCGGCCGGTGGCGATCGCCCAGTGGTGGTGGAGGGTGGAGGCCGACGCCACGTCGGAGGGGCAGCGGAAGCGCGAGTAGGTGGTCCGCCGCAGTTCGGCGATGCCGAGCTCCTCCACCTCCCGCATGACGGACAGCAGTTGGGGGTGGGGGGTGTGCAGCGACTGCCCGTCTCACGGGCGGCGATGACGTGGCCGGTGCGGTCCTGATGGGCCCGGCGTTTGGCGGCCATGACCGGGTCGTCGAATTGTAGAAGAGTTTCCCGAGAATTAACGGAAGTGGGGGAGGGGGACGGCCGTTGCCACAGTCCGGTGTGTTGAGGCCCGATCGGGCCGCGCCCGTATCACGCGGTTCCACGCGGCTTCGAGTGGCCCTACACTGACACCCCACGGAACGCCGGATGACCTGCGAGAACAGGTCGGTTGAGCCGATCCGCCGGAGTGAGGAGCGACCACTCTTGTTCTACTACCTCCTGAAATACGTGATTCTGGGTCCGCTGCTGAGACTGGTCTTCCGGCCTCGCATCGAGGGCCTCGATCACATACCGGAGTCGGGTCCTGCCATCGTGGCCGGTAACCACCTGTCGTTCTCGGACCACTTCCTGATGCCCGCGATCCTCAAGCGGCGCATCACCTTCCTGGCGAAGGCCGAGTACTTCACGGGGCCGGGTATCAAGGGCCGCCTCACCGCGGCGTTCTTCCGCAGCGCGGGGCAGATCCCGGTCGACCGCTCCGGCAAGGAGGCGGGCCAGGCCGCGATCCGCGAAGGTCTCGGCGTACTGGCCGCGGACGAACTGCTCGGCGTCTACCCGGAGGGCACCCGCTCGCACGACGGGCGCCTCTACAAGGGCAAGGTCGGCGTCGCGGTGATGGCCCTCAAGTCCCGTGCCCCGGTGATCCCTTGCGCGATGATCGGCACCTTCGAGGCCCAGCCCCCCGGCAAGGTCCTCCCGCGCGTCCGGCCGGTGACGATCCGCTTCGGCAAGCCGCTCGACTTCTCCCGCTACGAGGGGATGGAGGACGAGAAGGCGATCCTGCGCGCGGTCACCGACGAGATCATGTACGCCATCCTCACGCTCTCCGAGCAGGAGTACGTCGACCAGTACGCGGCGGTCGCGAAGGCGGCCGGGGCGAGCACGGCGAAGGAGCGAGCCTTCCGCCGCCTGCCGCTGAGTTGACGCCGTAGGGCGGCACCACGGAGGGGCGGCCGGATGCCCGGCCGCCCCTCGTCACAGCGAGCCCTCGGCTACGGCTTGGGCGTGGCGTGCGGGGTGCACGTCACGTCGGAGCCGTCCAGCACACCGGTGAGCAGATAGGTGTCGACCCGGGTGTTGATGCAGGGGTTGACCAGCCCGGTCACACCGTGGGAGCCCGCGTCCTTCTCGGTGATGAGACGGGAGCCCTTGAAGCGCTTGTGCAGTTCGACCGCGCCGGCGTACGGCGTCGCGGCGTCCCGCGTGGACTGCACGATCAGCACCCGCGGCAGGCCCTTGCCGGTCTTGACCTCGACCGGGCTCTGCTGCTTGACCGGCCAGGTGGCACACGGCAGGTTCATCCAGGCGTTGGCCCAGGTCATGAACGGGTACTGCTTGTTCAGCGCCGTGTTGTCCTTGTCCCACTTCCGCCAACTGGTGGGCCACTTGGCGTCGGTGCACTCGACGGCGGTGTAGACGGCGTTGCCGTTCTCCGCGGTGATGTTGCCCGCGGTGTCCGACAGATCGGGCGCGGCGGCGTCGATCAGCGCCTGGGTGTCACCGGCGACGTACTTGCTGAAGACGGTGGCGATCGGCACCCACGCGGAGTCGTAGTACGGGGCGCTCTGGAAGTAGGAGATCAGCTCGGCCGGGCCGACGGTCCCGCCGAGGGGGTTCTGCTTGGCGGTGGCGCGCAGTTGGAGCCACTTCGCCTGGACGGCGGCGCGGGTGGTTCCCAGGTGGAAGGCCGCGTCGTTCTTGGCGACCCAGTCCTCCCAGTCCTTCCAGCGGCCCTCGAAGGCGATGTCCTGACCGAGGTTGGCCTCGTACCAGATGTTGTCGCGCGCGGGGTTGACGACGCTGTCGACGACCATGCGGCGCAGGTGGCCCGGGAACAGGGTGCCGTAGACGGCGCCGAGGTAGGTGCCGTAGGAGACGCCCAGGTAGTTGAGCTTCTTCTCGCCGAGAGCGGCGCGGATGACGTCCAGGTCGCGCGCGGTGTTCGGCGTGGTCATCTGCTGGAGCATCGTGCGTCCGGTGCGCTCGGCGCAGCCGTCGGCGTACTCGCGGGCCAGCTTGCGCTGCGCGTTCTTGTCGGCCTCGGTGTCCGGCACCGGGTCCGCCTTCGGCGCCTTCACGAACTCCTGCGGGTCGACGCAGGAGATGGGTGCCGAGTGGCCGACCCCGCGCGGGTCGAAGCCCACGAAGTCGTACGCCTTGGAGGTGTTGACCCAGAGCGGGTTCTTGGTGGTGACACGGAGCGGGAAGCGCATTCCGGAGCCGCCCGGACCGCCGGGGTTGTAGACGAGGGAACCCTGGCGCTCCTTCGCCGTGCCCGTGCTGCCGACCCGGTCGACGGCCAGCTTGATCTTCTTGCCGTCGGGCTTGGTGTAGTCGACCGGCACGGTGACCCAGCCGCACTGGACCGGTGCCGCCAGCGCCCAGTCGGCGGGACAGGCCTGCCAGTCGATCCCGGCCTTCGCGGCCCGCTCGGCGGCGACGGCGGCGCCCCGGGCCGCGCTGTCCTGCCCGTGCCGGGTTCCCGCGCTCGCGCTCGCGGAGGGTGCCGCGACGGCGCCGGCTATCAGGGTCGCGGTGACGAGCGCCCCGGCCGAACCGAGCGCCAGCGCCCGGTTCTTCGGTCTGATGTCCCTCAAGGGGGACCTCCCCGTACATCGATGCGATTGGTACGGGGATCCTTTCCGCTGTGAGGTCCCTGAGAACAGGGGTTGTTGACCTTCTTTACCAATCCGATAAACGGAGAAAGGTGTACCGCTCAGCGAATACCGGACACGGAACGGCGCATTCCTACGCCAGAACGGCCAACGCCTCGTCCAGCACCCGGCGCAGCCGCAGCCCGTCCGCGGCGACCGCGCTGACGAGCACGGCGGGCCCGGCCAGCGGCATCAGCGCCGCGCCCTCCCCCAGCATCCGGGCCGCCACCGGATCCCGCACGAACTCCGGTCGCACGACGACGAGTTGCCCCACGGCACGGTGTCCACCGAGGACGGCTGCCCCGTCCCAGCCGGCCGGTGCGCCCGGCCCGCAGGCCAGCTCCTGGTCGAGCACGGGCCGCCCGGCGACGCGCACGGTGAGCCGGCTGGTGAGCCGGCCGGGCTCCTCACCGGCCCGCCCCAGCACCTGCTCCTCGCGCAGCACGAACCGGGCGCCCCGGGCCAGTTCGACGCGGGTCGTCACGTACAGGTCGCTGCCCCGGGCGGAAATCAACTGCTCCGGCAGCCAGTGCAGTTCGCCGCCGTCGGCCACGGTGAGCCGGACGTCGTAGCGGGACTCGCCCTTGGTCTGGCCGGGCAGCGCGATGGTGGCGGCGGCCGAGCCGACGCGCAGCCGGGCGCCTGTCCCCACCTCCGCCTCGACGGCGAACCGGTCGCCGCCGAGCGGCCCGCTCATCGCGCCGACCAGCACGACCCGCGCCTGTGAGCCGCTCCCCCGGGTGCGGCGCGGTGCGAGCGGTCCCTCGCCCGCGAGCACGGGCAGGGCGGTGCCGCCCCGGCCGTCCGCACGGGCGACGATCCGCGCGGTGGCCCGTACCCCGGTGGCGGTCACGCCGTCCATGCGGCGAGTCGCTCCCGTACCCACGCGGCGACGTCGTCGACGCCGGTCGCGCTCCTCAACGATTGGAAGACGACGGGGAGTTCGGCCCGCTGCGTCTTGGCGTCGGCGGCCATCCGGCCGAGGTCGGATCCGACGTGGGGCGCGAGGTCGGTCTTGTTGACCACCAGCAGGTCGGCGGTGGTGACGCCGGGGCCGCCCTTGCGCGGGATGTCGTCCCCGCCGGCCACGTCGATCACGAAGACCTGCGCGTCGACGAGTCCCTTGGAGAAGGTCGCGGTCAGGTTGTCGCCGCCGGACTCCACGAGAATCAGGTCCAGCGGTCCGGTCTCGTCCTCCAGGTCCTCCACCGCTTCGAGGTTGGCCGAGATGTCGTCCCGGATCGCGGTGTGCGGACAAGCCCCGGTCTCCACGGCGGTGATCCGCTCGGGCGGCAACACAGCCTCCCTGAGCAGGAATTCGGCGTCCTCCCGGGTGTAGATGTCGTTCGTGACGACGGCCAGGGAGAACTCCGTGCGCAGCGCTCGGCAGAGCGCGGCCACGGTGGCGGTCTTGCCCGACCCGACAGGGCCGCCGAGCCCGATCCGCAGAGCGCGCCTGCTGCCGTCGGGCCGACGCGCGTCGGCGCCGACGGCGGCGGGGCCGTGGTGGGTGTGGTCGAGGTGCATGGGACGGCTCCTTCTGCTTCTTCCGTCACTACAGGGTTGGTGGGGATCGGCCCCGGTCCTCACGAAGCGAACAGCCGCACCTGTTGCGCCGCGTGCGCCTCCGCGCCGATCTCCAGCAGCGGTGCGGACGCGCGGGGCAGGGCGTCGGTCCCCTCTTCCGGTACCCGCCGGGCGGCCTCGACCGCCCGGTCCGCCACCCGGTCCAACTCCGGCGTCAGCCGCGCCAGGACCGCCGTGGCGTCGAAGGGGTCGAGGCTCAGCAGCCGCACCGTCGCCGAGGCCGGTCCGCTCACACTCTCGTACGCCGCGCAGTACGCCGCGTCCTCGGGCCCCAGCCCGGCCGCCCGGGCCAGCAGCCCGAGCACCACCGGTTGATGCGCGCCCTTGGGGAACCGCCTTGCCAGGTCGTCGAGTTCGGCGGACGGCCAGGTCGCCCGGCCGGCCCGGGTCAGCTGCCGGCCCAGCCTCCGCGCGGCCGACCGCAGCGCGGGGGACGGCGTCCGCGCGTCCGCGGCGGCGTCGAGTTCCGCCGGGTCGGCCCCGGAGGCCGCCGCCGCGGCGAGCGCGGCGGCGACGAGGCCGGAGGTGTGCAGCCGCCCCCGGCAGAAGTCGGCCAGGCTCGCCGCCCCGGTCACCCGGCCCGCCCGTACCGCCGCCTCGGCCCCGCCGGAGTGCGCGTGCCCTCCGGCGGGGAACCGGCCGTCGGCCAGGACCAGCAGCGCCGCCCGCGACATCAGCTCACCCTCATCAGAAGAGGAAGTAGCGCTGGGCCATGGGCAGTTCGGCGGCCGGCACCGCCTCGACGAGTTCCCCGTCGATCCGCACGGCGAAGCTGTCGGGGTCGATGTGGACGCGCGGCCTGGCGTCGTTCTCGCGCATGTCCGCCTTGGTGACACCGCGCGTCGACTCGATGGCCGTGAACTTCTTGCCGAGGTCCAGCCGTTCCGGCAGCCCGTCCTCGATCGCCAGCGGCGCCACGAAGTTGACCGAGTTGGCGCCCGGCGCCCGCCCGATCGCCCCGTACATCGGACGCGGGAGGATCGGCTGCGGGGTCGGGATGGAGGCGTTGGCGTCGCCCATCTGCGCGTACGCGATCTGGCCGCCCTTGATGACGAGGTGCGGCTTGACGCCGAAGAACGCCGGTTCCCAGAGCACCAGATCGGCGAGCTTGCCGCTCTCGACGGAGCCGATCTCGCGGGCGAGGCCCTGCGCGAGGGCGGGGTTGATCGTGTACTTGGCGACATAGCGGCGCACCCGGTGGTTGTCCGCGCGGCCGTCGCCGGGCAGAGCGCCCCGGCGCCGCTTCATCACGTGCGCCGTCTGCCAGGTCCGCAGGACGACCTCGCCGACGCGGCCCATCGCCTGCGAGTCGGAGGAGATGATCGAGATCGCGCCGAGGTCGTGCAGGATGTCCTCCGCGCCGATGGTCGACGGCCGGATACGGGACTCGGCAAAGGCGAGGTCCTCGGGGACCGCCGGGTTGAGGTGGTGGCAGACCATCAGCATGTCGAGGTGTTCCTCGGCGGTGTTGACGGTGTACGGCCGGGTGGGGTTGGTGGAGCTGGGCAGCACGTGCGGCTCGGAGACCACGGTCATGATGTCGGGCGCGTGGCCGCCGCCCGCCCCCTCGGTGTGGTAGGCGTGGATGCCGCGTCCGGCGATCGCGGCGAGGGTGTCGCCGACGAAACCGGCCTCGTTCAGGGTGTCCGTGTGGATGGCGACCTGGATGCCGGTCCGGTCGGCCACCGTCAGGGAGGCGTCGATGACGGCCGGGGTGGAGCCCCAGTCCTCGTGCAGCTTGAGGCCGAGCGCGCCACCGCGGATCTGGGAGAGCATCGCCTCGTGCGAGACGGTGTTGCCCTTGCCGAGGAAGCCGATGTTGAGCGGGTACTGCTCCATCGCCTCCAGCATCCGGGCCAGATGCCAGGGGCCGGGCGTGACGGTGGTCGCCTTGGAGCCCTCGGCCGGTCCGGTGCCACCGCCGACCAGCGTGGTGACACCGGAGGCGAGCGCCTCGTCGGCGATCTGCGGGCAGATGAAGTGGACGTGCGCGTCGACGGCACCCGCCGTGAGGATGCGCCCGTTGCCCGCGATGACCTCCGTCTCGGGGCCGATGACCAGGTCGGGGTGGACGCCGTCCATGGTGTCCGGGTTGCCGGCCTTGCCGATGCCGGTGATCCGGCCGTCGCGGATGCCCACGTCTGCCTTGACGATCCCCCAGTGGTCGACGATCACGGCGCCCGTGACGACGGTGTCGGGGGTGCCCTCCGCGCGGGTGGCACGGGCCTGTCCCATCGACTCACGGATGACCTTGCCGCCGCCGAACACGGCCTCGTCACCGGCGAGTCCGGGCCCGCCGGAACGGTCCTCCTCGATCTCGATCAGCAGATCGGTGTCGGCGAGCCGGATCCGGTCGCCGGTGGTCGGCCCGAACAGGTCCGCGTACGCGGCTCGTGCAATCTCAGGCATCGAGGGCACCTCCGGTCTCCCCGCGCAGTCCGGGTACGACCCGGGCGCCGGCCAGCGGGACGAGTTCCACCTCGACCGGGATACCGGGCTCGAACCGTACGGCGGTGCCGGCGGCGACGTTGAGCCGCTTCCCGCGCGCGGCGCCGCGGTCGAAGTCCAGGCCGGGGTTGGCCTCGGCGAAGTGGTAGTGGGAACCGACCTGCACGGGCCGGTCGGCGGCGTTGAGGACGGTCAGGCGGGTGACCTCACGGCCCTCGTTGTAGACGATCGGGTCGTCCGCGAACAGGAACTCTCCGGGAATCATGGCGGCCTCTCCCCCGGTCACACGATCGGGTCGTGGACGGTGACGAGCTTGGTGCCGTCCGGGAAGGTCGCCTCGACCTGGACGTCGTGGATCATCTCGGGGATGCCGGACATGACGTCGTCCCTGGTGAGCAGGGCTCGTCCGGAGGACATCAGCTCGGCGACCGTACGGCCGTCACGTGCGCCTTCGAGGATGTGCGACGTGATGAGGGCGACCGCCTCGGGGTGGTTGAGCCGGAGCCCGCGGGCCCGGCGCTTCTCGGCCACGTCGGCCGCCACATGGATCAGCAGCCTCTCTTGCTCGTGCGGGGTCAGATGCACGTCCCACCTCACAGTCCTCGCTCCGGACCGTGCGGGGTCCGGTTGCCGCAGCCCCGGGCCGAACTCCCTGGTGGCGTGGACGGGCAGGCTAGTTGGACCGGGTTTCGGGCAAGTTAACCGAACCGGGATCAGGACAGGCGCGTCTACGCCCGTAGAACACAGCCGCGCCCGCCTCCTCGTGGCGCGGGGTTCCGTCCCCGGACGCCGTGGGGGGCCGAGGTGACGGGCCGTCGGTCACGGCGGCCGGCCGGCCCGAACGGCGGACGGGTCAACTCAGGTTTCTGCCAACGAAGTTGGCGTCGAGTCCAGCGGTCGGATTCCGGGCGGCCCCGCTCCGCCGGGCACTTGGGTGGACGCACGGCGAGCCGGGTCCGGGTCACGGGCCCCGCGTGCCGACGGGTACGCCGTGTGGGCGTGCCGGGGCGCGCCGCATGGCCCGCGTCACCACACCCGCCCGCTCCGGCAGTTGACGGAGCGTGAAGCCGTTCCGGACGGCGCACCGTCGAGGGGGTCAGTCCGGAACGGCACTCGGACGGACCGAATGGCATGCCACCGTTCGGACTACCTGTCCGTCCGCTTTCGGGACCGCTCCGGTTGCGCAACACGCCTGCTCCAAAGGCGGAACGGGACATTCCGGTGCTGGTCCGGGGCTGCGCGACCTCCTGGACACCGCGTCGAACACGCGGGTGTCCACCCGAACGGGTGAGTGGTGAGTAACAACACAAACCCCCCGTTCCGTTGGGATTTTCGGACATGAGTAGGTCAAGATCCGTGTCTGACGACAAGCCCCCGCCACACCGGTGGGGCGATCCGGGCGGACGCCGAGTCCTGCCGCCGCTCGGGTAACCGGTCGACAGGAGTGGATCGGCAGGAGTGGAGGACCCAGGCACGACGGGTCGCCGGAACGGTCACGCCATGACCGGCCCGAGCAGCCCTTGGGGTGAAGCCGCGACAGCGGCCGGGCAACTTCGCCAGCCCGAATCCGACAGGTCATCCTTCACAGGCGGCTGACGAAGGGTTGCGCATGACTGCGCTCAATCGTGTCCCGTCGCTGATGGTCCGAGCCGGTACGGCCTCGGCCTTCGCCATCGCCGCCGTGGGCGGCTCCGTCGTGGTCCCGGGCCTCGCGCCCGACGCCGCGGCCTCGACACCCGGGACGAAGGCACTTCAGGTGGCGGCCTCCAAGAAGGGCTCCCCCTACAGGTACGGCGCCACCGGACCCGGGCGGTTCGACTGCTCGGGGCTCACGTTGTACTCGTACAAGAAGGCGGGCAAGAGCCTGCCGCGTACGGCCGCTCAGCAGTACAACAGGAGCCACCACGTGTCCGCCGGCAGCCGCAAGGCCGGGGATCTCGTGTTCTTCCACTCCGGTTCCAGCGTCTACCACGTCGGCATCTACGCCGGGAAGGGGAAGATCTGGCACGCCCCCAAGACCGGGGACGTGGTGCGACTCCAGAAGATCTGGACCAAGAGCGTCTGGTACGGCCGGGTCAGCTGACCGCCCGGGAGGGCGGCGCCGCCTGACGGGCCGCCGCCCTCTTGGGTGCCCCACGGAGCCGCCTACGGCTCCTGCTGCCCGGCGGCGGGTACCGGCCGGGCCGGCACCGTCCACGGCAGTTCGATGGAGACCGTCTTGCCGCCCTCGCGGGTGGGGCGGATCCGCAGTTTCCCGCCGCACTCCGCGGCCAGCCAGCGAATGATCACCATGCCCCGGCCGTTGTCCTGCTGGACGGCGGCCGGCAGCCGCTTGGGGAAGCGCGGATGGCTGTCGGTGACGCCGATCCGCAGCCGCTCGTCACGGTCCAGCTCGATGTCCACCGTGAAGGTGGGCGACTGCCCGAACGTGTGCTGTACCGCGTTGGTGGTGAGTTCGGAGACGATGAGGCGGACGGAGTCGGCGGCCTCCGTGTCCGCCGGCAGTCCCCATTCCGCCAACGTCCCGATCACGTAGGCGCGGGCCGCGGAGACCGAGGCGGGATCGCTCGGCAGAGTGATGGATGCTTCCAGGTGATCTGCCATGGCGCGGTCGTCCCTTTCCCACGGGACCGGTGTCCGACACGGAGCGGATGGTTCGAGTACGGTCCCGGACTGGTGCTTCTTCGCCAGACTGCCATTACCGCGTCGGTCTCGGTGGCGATCCACCGAGATATGCATATATCTGTCGCTCGAAGCGGTGAACTCTGCGACGGCAGACCGTATTTGGGCGGCCTCAAAGGAGTAAGGAGGAGCCCATGCAGTACGGTCCCGCGGTGCGCCGCCGGAAGCTGGGCGCCGAACTGCGCGCGTTGCGCGCCCAATCGGGGCTCACCAGTGGTGAGGCGGCCCGGCTGGTGGGCTGGCACCAGTCGAAGGTGAGCCGGGTCGAGACGGGCGCCAGCGGGGTGAAAGCCGCCGACGTGCGGTTACTCCTCGACGCCTATCAGGTGGCCGATCCGCGGACCCGCGACATGCTGCTCGTCCTGGCGGGCTCCGGGGACGGCGGCGGCCGGCACCACTGGTGGCACGCCTACCGCGGCGTCCTGCCGCCCGCCTACCGGGACTTCATCAGTCTGGAGTCGCAGGCCTGCGGGATGCGCACGCTGGAGACGACCGTCGTCCCGGGGCTGCTCCAGACGTCCGAGTACGCCCGTGCGGTGACCCGGGCGGCCGTGGGGGACCCGCAGGACGACCCGGGGAACCTGAGGGACTCGAAGAACGCAGAGAACACAGAGACCGCAGAGAACACAGAGACCGCGCGGAATCCCGAGGGCTCCGAGGACTCCGAGGGCCCCAAGGGTCCGGAGGACCCGGAGGAGTTGCTGAACACGCTGGTGCGGGTGCGGCTGGCCCGGCAGGACGTGCTGCGTTCCGATCCGCCGCTGGCGCTGAGCGCCGTACTGGACGAGGCCGTGCTGCGCCGGGAGGTGGGCGGTCCGGGGGTGATGAGCCGTCAGTTGGCGCGGCTCGTCGAGGCTGCCCGGCTTCCCCAAGTCCGGCTCCAGGTACTGCCGTTCGCGGCGGGGGCACACATCGGCGTCACCGGGCCTTTCGTTATTTTCTCATTTCCGAGCACATCTGATCTGGATGTGGTTGTTCTCGACCACTTGACGAGTAGCCTCTATCTCGAAGGGAAAGAAGACCTCCAGGCCTACAGCGAGGCCTTCAACTCCCTTCGGTTCCACGCCCTTTCGCCCGAGGACTCGTTGGATTACATCGCCGGGATAGGTGACGGCGCGTAAGGAGGCACCATGTCAGTTCTGCCTCGGAACATTCCTTCAAGCGATGAACTGTCCGGTCTGCGGTGGCTGCGCAGCAGTTACAGCACCGGAGCGAACAACTGCGTCGAGACGGCCCGCCCGCACTCCGGCTCCCGGGCCGGCCTGCTCGCCGTACGCGACTCGAAGGACCCGGCCGGACCCGCCCTGCTCTTCTCCCCCGAGAGCTGGACGGGCTTCCTCGCCGCGTTCTGATCAGCGGCTCCCCCGCGGGCGGCGCACGGCCGTGTCACGCCGACTCATGGTCGCGTCCCGCCGATCACACGTACAGCGCGTTCGATCTGCGCCCCGGAGAGATCTCCGCGGGCGGTCAGCCTCAGCCGTGAGATGCCGTCGGGCACGGAGGGAGGACGGAAGCAGCCCACGGCCAGCCCTGCCGTACGGCAGTCGGCGGCCCAGCGCACGGCCCCCTCCGGGGACGGCGCGCGCACGGAGACCACCGCGGCGTCCGGACGTACCGCTTCCAGGCCCGCGGCGGTCAGCCGTGTGTGCAGTTCGGCCGCGACCGCGCGGGCCCGCGCGGCCCGCTCCGGTTCACGGCGCAGCAGGCGCAGCGCCGCCAGGGCCGCGCCCGCCGCCGCCGGGGCGAGGCCCGTGTCGAAGATGAACGTCCGGGCCGCGTTGACCAGATGGTCGATCACCCGGGCGGGACCGAGGACGGCTCCGCCCTGGCTGCCGAGCGACTTGGAGAGCGTGACCGTCACGACGACGTCGTCGGCGCCGGCCAGACCCGCTCCGTGCGGGGCCCCGCGTCCGCCGTCGCCCAGGACGCCGAGCCCGTGCGCGTCGTCGACGAGCAGCCCCGCGCCGAACGCGCGGCAGGCACCGGCGAGAGCGGCCAGCGGCGCCGCGTCCCCGTCCACCGAGAACACCGTGTCCGACACCACGACAGCGGGCCCCTCGTGGGTGCCCAGCGCCTTGCGCACCGCGTCCGTGTCCATGTGCCCCACGACCTGGGTGGCGCCCCGGGCCAGCCGGCAGCCGTCGATCAGGGAGGCGTGGTTGCCCGCGTCGGAGACGATCAGCGAGCCGTGCGGCGCGAGCGTGGTGACGGCGGCGAGGTTGGCGGCGTAGCCGGAGGAGAAGACGAGCGCCGCCTCGAAGCCGCAGAATTCGGCCAGTTCGCGCTCCAGCCGGGCATGGAGCTCGGTCGTTCCGGTGACCAGCCGGGAGCCGGTCGACCCGCCGCCCCAGGTCCGGGCCGCCTCGGCGGCGCCCTCGGTGATCTCGGGGTGGTGTGCCAGGCCCAGGTAGTCGTTGCTCGCGAGATCCAGCAGCGGCGACTCGGCGGGGCGCGGACGCAGGGTCCGTACGAGTCCGGCGCGGCGCCTCAGTTCCGCCTGCTCGTCGATCCAGCCGAACGCCATGAGTCCTCCGGGGCTTTTGTAGGCAGTGCACAGACACTATGCGGACGACCAGCCGCCCAGGATGTGGCAATACCCACACCTCGAACCAACTCTGTTGTGCGAACTCTCCTTGGCCCCGGACGCTCCCGTAGGACAGGATCGGACCTCATGGACCTGCTGAACACGCTCGTGGACAAGGGGCTTCGGCGCGAGCTGCCGACCCGTGCGGAAGCGCTCGCCGTCCTCGCCACCTCAGACGACGACCTGCTCGATGTCGTGGCCGCGGCCGGCAAGGTGCGCCGGCAGTGGTTCGGCCGCCGCGTGAAACTTAACTACCTCATCAACCTCAAGTCCGGCTTGTGCCCCGAGGACTGCTCGTACTGTTCGCAGCGGCTCGGCTCCAAGGCCGAGATCCTGAAGTACACCTGGATCAAGCCCGACGAGGCCTCGAAGGCGGCTGCCGCGGGCCTCGCCGGAGGTGCCAAGCGGGTCTGTCTGGTGGCGAGCGGGCGGGGTCCGACCGACCGGGACGTGGACCGGGTCGCCGGCACCATCAAGGCGATCAAGGACCAGAACGAGGACGTCGAGGTCTGCGCCTGCCTCGGTCTGCTCTCCGACGGCCAGGCCGACCGGCTGCGGGAGGCGGGCGCGGACGCCTACAACCACAACCTCAACACGTCCGAGGGGACGTACGGGGAGATCACCACCACCCACACCTACGCCGACCGGGTCGACACCGTGCGGAAGGCGCACGCGGCCGGGCTCTCCGCCTGCTCCGGGCTGATCGCCGGCATGGGCGAGACGGACGAGGACCTGGTCGAGGTGGTCTTCTCGCTGCGCGAGCTGGACCCCGACTCGGTGCCGGTGAACTTCCTGATCCCGATGGAGGGTACCCCGCTCGCCAAGGAGTGGCACCTCACCCCGCAGCGGTGCCTGCGCATCCTGGCGATGGTCCGCTTCGTCTGCCCGGACGTGGAGGTGCGGATCGCGGGCGGCCGTGAGGTCCATCTGCGCACGATGCAGCCCCTCGCGCTGAACCTCGCCAACTCGATCTTCCTCGGCGACTACCTGACCAGCGAGGGCCAGGCCGGCAAGGCCGACCTGGAGATGATCGCCGACGCCGGGTTCGAGGTGGAGGGCGCAGGCCAGGTGACGCTGCCGCGGCACCGGGCGGACGTCGGCGGCTGCGGCGCGCACGAGTCGGCGGACGGCGGCTGCGGCGCGCACGCGAGCGGCGGGTGCGGGTCCCACGACGGTGGCGGGGTCTGCGGTTCCGCGCCCGCGCCGCAGGCCAACGAGGCGCGGACGGACCTGGTCGGCGTCCGGCGCCGGGGTGTCGGAACGGATCTCGCGCCCAATGCCTGACCCGAACGGCCTGCCCGTCGCCGAGCTGCTGGAGCTCGACCGGCGTCATGTCTGGCATCCGTACGGGCCGATGCCCGGCCGTCAGGAACCGCTCGTCGTGGAGTCGGCGAGCGGGGTCCGGCTGCGGCTCGCGGACGGCGGGGGCGAGCTGGTGGACGGCATGTCGTCCTGGTGGTCGGCGATCCACGGCTACAACCACCCGGTGCTCAACGAGGCAGCCCGCGAACAGCTGGGGCGGATGAGCCATGTGATGTTCGGCGGGCTCACGCACGAGCCCGCCGTCCGGCTCGCCAAGCTCCTTGTCGACATGTCTCCCGACGGCCTCGAACATGTCTTCCTCGCCGACTCCGGTTCGGTGTCGGTCGAGGTCGCGGTCAAGATGTGCCTCCAGTACTGGCGCTCCCTCGGCCGTCCCGCGAAGCAGCGCCTGCTGACCTGGCGGGGCGGCTACCACGGCGACACCTGGCAGCCCATGTCGGTGTGCGACCCCGAGGGCGGGATGCACGAGCTGTGGACCGGCGTACTGCCCCGGCAGGTCTTCGTGGACGCGCCGCCCGCCGAGTACGACGACTCGTACGCGCAGTCTCTGCGGTCCGCGGTCGAGCGGCACGCGCACGAGCTGGCCGCGGTGATCGTGGAACCCGTGGTGCAGGGCGCGGGCGGGATGCGCTTCCACTCCCCCGCGTATCTGCGGGTGCTGCGGGAGGCGTGCGACGAGCACGGCGTGCTGCTCGTCTTCGACGAGATCGCGACCGGGTTCGGCCGTACGGGCGCGCTGTTCGCGGCGGAGCACGCGGCCGTGACGCCGGACGTGATGTGCGTGGGCAAGGCGCTGACCGGCGGTTATCTGACGTTGGCGGCGACGTTGTGCACGGCTCGGGTGGCCGAGGGCATCTCACGCGGCGAGGTGCCGGTCCTGGCGCACGGCCCCACCTTCATGGGTAACCCGTTGGCCGCCGCCGTGGCCTGCGCGTCGGTGGAACTGCTGCTCGGCCAGGACTGGTTCACGGAGGTCAAGCGGATCGAGGCGGGCCTGCGCGGCGGACTGGCGGCGGCGCGCGAACTCCCCGGAGTGCGGGACGTCCGCGTCCTCGGCGCGATCGGGGTGGTCCAGCTCGACCACGAGGTCGACCTGGCCGCGGCGACCCGGGCGGCGGTGCGCGAGGGCGTGTGGCTACGGCCGTTCCGCGACCTCGTCTACACGATGCCGCCCTATGTGACGGACGACGCGGACCTGGCGCGGATCACCCGCGCGGTGTGCGCGGCGGCGCGGGAGGGATGACATGCCGGTACTGGTGATCTCGGGCACGGGCACGGAGGTCGGCAAGACCGTCACCACCGCCGCCGTGGCCGCGGCGGCGGTGGCGGCCGGCCGCTCCGTCGCCGTCCTGAAGGCCGCGCAGACGGGCGTACGGCCGGACGAGCGCGGTGACGCCGATGAGGTGGCGCGGCTGGCGGGCGCCGTCACGACGGCCGAACTCGCCCGATTCCCCGAGCCGTTGGCGCCCGGCACGGCCGCGCGCCGGGCCGGGCTCGCCCCGGTGCGGCCGGAGGCGGTGGCGGACGCGGCCCAGAAACTGGCCGCCGAGCACGACCTGGTGCTGGTCGAAGGGGCGGGCGGGCTGCTCGTACGGTTCGACGCGGCGGGCGGCACGGTGGCGGACGTCGCCCGGCTTCTCGACGCTCCGGTCCTGCTGGTGGCCTCGGCCGGCCTCGGCACCCTGAACGTCACGGAGTTGACCTCCCGTGAACTGCGCTCCCGACGGCTCGACCTGCTGGGCGTGGTGATCGGCAGCTGGCCCGACTCCCCGGACCTGGCGTCGCGTTGCAATGTCGCCGACCTCCCCGAGGTGGCCGGCGCGCCGCTGCTCGGCGCGCTGCCCGCCGGTGCCGGGGCACTGGACCCCGCCGACTTCCGTACGGCGGCGCCGAGTTGGCTGGCACCGCGGCTGGACGGACGGTGGGACGCGGAGCAGTTCGGGGACCGGGAGGCCCCGGCGAGCCGAAACGCCGAACCGCTCTAGACACCGGGGTCGTACAGCGGGGTCATACGCCGAGGTCGCCTCCGGCCAGCAGTCGCACCAGCTCGATCCGGGATCTGATGTCCAACCGGGCGAAGACGCCGCGCAGATGGTGGTCGATGGTGCGGGGGCTGAGGGCGAGCCGTACGGCGATCTCGCGGTTGGTGGCACCGTCGGCGGCCATCCGCGCGACCATCAGCTGCTGGGCGGTGAGCCGGGTGGCGGGGTCGAGGGCTCCGGGTACCGGTACGGCGGCCGGGGCCGACGGCGTGCCCAGGGCGCGGAGTTCGGCGCGCGCCTGGGCGGCGCAGTGCGGGGCGCCGAAGGACTCGAAGGCCTCCAGGGCGCTGTGCAGCCGGTCGCGGGCCTCCGTGCGGCGGCGCAGTCTGCGCAGCGCGCCGCCGAACAGCAGCTCCGTACGGGCGCGTTCGAAGTCCCGCATCCCGTGCGCGTGCAGGTCGAGAGCGGCACGGTAGTGCTCGACCGCTTCGGCGCCGGGGGCCAGCAGCGCGCGGCAACGGGCGCTCAGGGCAAGGTCGTCGGGGCTGCGGACGGCGCTCGCCCAGCGGTGGTAGTCGGCGTGTGCGGCCCGCGCGACGCGGGTGTCGCCGGACCGGACGGCGGCCTCGACGTAGTGCGGGGTGGCGAGGTGACGGATGGCACGGTGGCCGTGGCCCGGCCCGAAGCCGGCGAGGGCGCGCAGCCGTGCCGCCGCGGCGGCGAACCGGCCGCTGCTCAGGTCGAGGAAGGCGAGTGCCCACTGGGCGAGGCCGGCGGGCAGGCCCAGCCCGTGCGCGAGGGCGTGCGAGCGGGCGGCGGCGGCGCGTTCCCGGCAGAGGTCGGCGTCGCCGGTCAGCGCCGCGAACATCGCGAGCGCGGCCTGCAGATGGCAGGCACCGTTGTCCTGCCCGGTGGCGTACGCCTGCCACAGCGCGTCCGCGGCGGTCGTCTCGGCGGCCCGTGAACGCCCCGTCCAGAAGTCGGCGTACACCCGGAACTCCATGGCCTGCGGAACGAGCACGGTCAGACCCCGGGCCCGCGCGGAGGCGGCGGCGCGTACCGTCGCGGTCGCCGCGCGGGGGTGGTCGCCCAGCAGCAGCGCGGCGATCCCGGCGTGGATCAGCAGGGTGGGGTCGCCGCCGGGCCCGCACCGCCCGGCCGCCGCCATCAGCAGGTCCCGGGCGTCCTCGTACCGTCCCTCACCGGCGGCGACCAGCCCCGCGGGCATGCCGTGCGGCACCCCGCCGATCCGGCCGGCCTCGGCGGTCACCTCACGGCAGCGGGCCAAGTCCCCGGTGTAGATGGCGGCTTCGGTGGCCCGGGCCAGAAGGTGGAGGGCTTCGGGCGGCGGGTGCGGCGGGTTCGGGGGCGTAGCGGGTCGTGGGGCGGCGGCCGGAGGAGCGACGGTCCGGGGCATGCCGGGTCCGGGTCTTCGGGGGGCCACGGGACCGTCTCCCGGGGGGCGCCTGCGGAGGCCGCGGACGGTCCCGGAACCGCCCGGCTCCGCGCCCGGCTCCGCTTTCCGCGCCTCGTCGGCCCTCTCCGCGCTCGCGCCCGCCTTCCGCTCCGCGCCCAGCACCTCCGCGCCCGCCATCTGCTCCGCGCCCGCGTCCTCGGCGCCCGCCCCTGGCTTCCGCTCCGCGACCAACGCCTCCGCGCCCGCCCCCTCCGCGCCCGCCCCCTCGGCGCCCGCCCCCTCGGCGCCCGCCCCCTCGGCGCCCGCCCCCGGCTTCCGCTCCGCGTCAGCCCTTTCCGCGCCCGCGCCCGCCTTCTCCTCCGCGCACCCGGGCTCGGCCGCCCTCCGTGCCGCCGCTCCCAGCAGCGCGTCGAAGGCCTCCGCCGCGTTCCCCGCGCGGAGGGCGAGGACCCCGTTCAGCGCGTCGTCGTCGGTGGCGGCGGCGAGGCCGCGCGCGTGGTCGCCCTCGCCGGAGTGCCAGGCGTCGGCGGCGGCGAGCAGGAGGAGGCGGGAGCGGGCGCGCGGGTCGGTGGTGAGGGCGGCGGCGCGTTCGGTGAGGGCGCGCGCCACGCCGTGTTCGCTGGCCTCACGGGATTCGGCCGCGGCCCGCCGCAGTTCCGAGGAGAGCCGTCCGCTCGGGCCGAGGGCGCCGGCGCCCCGGTGCCAGGAGCGGCGGGATCTCTCGCCGTCGGCGCGCAGGACCCGGGCGAGCAGCCGGTGGACGTCACGGCGGTCGGCCGGCGAGCCGGACTCGTACGCGGCGATCCTGGTCCAGGCGTCCCGGAAGACGACCCCGCCCGCGCTCACGTACGCGAGCCCCGCGGTCTCGGCGGCCTCCAGGGGGCGCGTGTCGAGCCGGGCCGCCGCGACCGCGCGCGGGAAGGCATGCGTGGCGAGGGGGTACTGGTCCGCCGCCGCCAGCAGCAGGAGCAGCCGGGTGTCGTCCGGGAGGGCGCGGATCCCACGGCGGTGGCTGGACAGCAACTCCGGTGCTAGCTCCGCCGGTTCGGACGGCAGCGGGTCAAGTCCGGTCGCCTGGCGCGGGGTCAGGCGGGCGCGGAGCTCGGCGGCGGCGCACGGATCGCCGTGGGCCGCGCGCACCACGCGGACCCGGACGCCCGCGGGGAGGGCGGGATCGAGGCGGGGCCACGCCTCCGCGAGCGACGGTGACGAAGTGCGGTCCAGAGGAGGGGGGTTCACCGGAGTCAGCACACAACTGACGTTACTGGCGGGTTACTTGACCCGTAAAGACCGGCGATTCAACCGATGCGCCGCGCGTAGACCCGAGCTGACACTCCAGGCACCCCACCCCGTTCCTGGAGGAACCATGCAGCGCCACAAGCGTCGCATCGCGGCGGCCGTCTCGGCCGTGACCACCTCGCTCCTGCTGTCCCTCTCCCTGGCCTCGACGCCCGCCCAGGCGGCGAGCCACGTCCCCATCGTCTTCGTGCACGGCCTCAGCAGTTCCTCGACCAGTTGGAACGACTGGGTCGCGGACTTCGAGGCCGACGGCTACTCGTCGTCGGAGCTGTACGCATGGTCGTACGACTGGAAGCAGTCGAACGTCACCACGGCCCAGCAGCTGGCCACCGAGATCAAGAGCGTGCTGGCGGCGACCGGCGCGTCCAAGGTCGACGTCATCGGCCACTCCATGGGAACGCTGAGTTCCCGCTACTTCCTGAAGAACCTGAGCGGCACCTCGTACGTCAGCCACTTCGTCTCGGTGGCCGGCGTGAACCACGGCACCAGCATCGCGTCGCTGTGCGGCTGGCTCTACACCTCGTGCAAGGAGATGCAGACGGGGAGTTCGTTCCTCACCGCGCTCAACTCCGGTGATGAGACGCCGGGCAGTGTGTCGTACGCGGCGTACTGGTCGGACTGCGACGCGGCGATCGACCCGGACACCTCGGCCGAACTGAGCGGCGCCACCAATGTCGATGTGGGGTGCATCTCGCACACCGACATGAACGACGACCACGGCGTCTACGAGCAGGTCAGGTCTTTCATCTCCTGATCCGCCGGCCCGCACCGGCACGACAGTCGCCACGGTCCGCCGGCACGGGACGCCGGCCCGGCCGTGGCGCGCTGGTCACAGGCTCCACCGGCGCAGCTCGCGGGCGATGTCGTCGACGGAGGCGTCGCCGCTCTTCACCAACAGGGCCAGTTCGCGGACCTGTTCGGGCGAGGTGACGACCTTGAGGCCGCTGGCGACGAGGTAGGCGTAGGCGACGGCGGACGCGAACAGGGCGTTGGACCGCTCCAACGCCGGTACGTGAATGAGGAGTTGGAGGAGGGCGGCGGCGCGCGCGTGCGGGCTGTCGTAGACGGGGACGTCGAATATCTCGGCCTGATGGCGGGCGACGGCGGCGACGAGAGCGCCCCAGTCGGTCACCTGGGGGTCTCCCGGTGTCTTCTGTTCGGCGAGCATCAGCAGCCAGGCGAGGTCGATCCGGAGACTGCTCAACGGATCAGCGGTGGCCTTCGCGGGTGCCGGTCCCGTCGGCGCCGGACTCCTCGGCGAAGACCGACTCGTACTGCTTCATGAAGTCGGCGGCGGCCTCGACGAAGGTGTGGCCGACCTCGCCGGTGTCCTGCCGGACCAGCTCCTCGATGTACCGGTTGACGCTCATCCCGCGGGCCAGGGCGCGCTCACGGGCCGCGTGGGCCGTGCCCTCGTCGACGCGGACGTTCAGCTGGGTCTTCGCCATACCTCGACGCTAGCGCCGGGACGCTAGCACCGGCAAGGGCTCACTGGGGGCTCACACCGCGCGCGGCCCGTGCCCCCTACACCGGTTCCGGGGGCCCGACCTGGGGTGGAGACCGCCTGGGCCGCACGGAGGATACCGGCTGTGCGGGGCGTCACATTAGGCTCTGCCCCGACCGAGCACACCCCGATCGAGGCACAGGTTCGTCCGCGAGCGTGAGACCCCCAGGAGGCCGTCGTGTCCACATCTGCCGCCGGGCACGCCCCGGGCCGGGCCCCGGCCGACGGGACCGCGGCCCGCGCCCGCGGTCTGACCAAGGCGTACGGCTCGGGCGAGACGACCGTGCTCGCCCTGGACTCGGTCGACGTGGAGATCGCGCGCGGCCGTTTCACCGCGGTGATGGGCCCCTCGGGCTCCGGGAAGTCCACGCTGATGCACTGCCTGGCGGGCCTGGACACCGTCTCGGCCGGCCAGGTGTGGCTGGGCGACACCGAGATAACCGGCCTCAAGGACCGGGAACTCACCCGGCTGCGCCGGGACCGGATCGGCTTCATGTTCCAGTCGTTCAACCTCATCCCGACCCTCAACGCGGCCGAGAACATCACGCTGCCGATGGACATCGCCGGCCAGAAGCCGGACCGGGAATGGGTGGACACCGTGATCGACACGCTCGGACTGCGGGACCGGCTCAAGCACCGGCCCGCCCAGCTCTCCGGCGGCCAGCAGCAGCGGGTGGCGTGCGCGCGGGCACTCGCCTCCCGGCCCGAGCTGATCTTCGCGGACGAGCCGACCGGCAACCTCGACTCCCGGTCCGGCCTCGAGGTCCTCGGCTTCCTGCGTGAGGCGGTCGACGACCTGGGGCAGACCGTCGTCATGGTCACCCACGACCCGGGCGCCGCCGCCCACTCCGACCTGGTCGTCTTCCTCGGGGACGGCCGGATCGTGGACGAGATGGAGCGGCCCACGGCGGAGGCGGTGCTGGAGCGGATGCGCCTCTTCACCGGCCACACCGGCACTGCCGGAACCTCCGGGCCCGACCCGGCCACCGGCCCGTTCGACGGGCCCGCCTAGTCCTCCCGGTCAGCCGGGCACGGATCTAGGGACCCGGAGGACTCGGAGGACTCGGAGGACCGAGAAGACCAGGAATACCACCGGGACCAGGAGGACCAGTCGGCCGTCCGGGCGCGGCCGGCCGTCTCGCGGGACAGCCGGGGTGACCGGGTCCGCGGCGAAACTCCCTGGCCGGTCCCGCGCGCTCTCTGCTTGGCTCCCCCCATGAGCGATCTCCACATCCGCAGCGCCACCGCCGCGGACATCGACACCGTGCTCGGTTTCTGGCGCGAGGCCGCCGAAGGCACGAGCATCAGCGACGACCACGACGGCGTGGCCCGGCTCCTCGCGAGGGACCCGGAGGCGCTGCTTCTCGCGGAGCGCGACGGGGTGCTCGCCGGGACCGTGATCGCCGGTTTCGACGGCTGGCGGTGCTCCGCCTACCGGCTCGCCGTCCGGCCGGACCAGCGCCGGCGGGGCATCGCCACCGCCCTGCTGGAGGCGGCCGAACGGCGGTTCGCCGCCCTCGGCGGACGGCGGGTGGACGCCATGGTCCTCGAAGCCAACGAGCAGGCGCATGCCGCCTGGGACGCGGCCGGTTACCACCGCGAGGACCACTGGCGGCGCTGGGTGAAACCTCTCACACCCTGAACGCTTTGCCCGTCCTTTACCATTGACCGACCGGACCCGTTCTCCGGCCCGGACCGGTCCACCGGCCCGGGCCGGCTCCACCGGCGCTCCCACGAAAGGTGTGAAAGTCCGTCCATGGGCGAGCCTCCCAGTACGCGACATCGCGCGATCCGCTGTGCCCTGTCGGATCATGAGACGGAGGTGACCCGATGACCGAAGTGCTCCTGCTGCTGGTGGCGATCCTGCTCTCGCTCGCCTGCGGTGCCTTCGTCGCGGCCGAGTTCTCCCTGACCACGGTCGAACGGAGCGACCTGGAGCGGGCGGTCGAGCGCGGCGAGCGCGGTGCCTCGGGCGCGCTGAAGGCCGTACGCAATCTGACCTTCCAGCTCTCCGGCGCGCAGCTCGGCATCACCGTGACCAACCTGGTCGTCGGCATGCTCTCCGAGCCGTCCATCGCCGCGCTGATCGCCGGCCCGCTGGAGTCGCTGGGCATCCCGCACTCCGCGTCGCGGTCGGTCGCGCTGGTGCTGGGCACCGCCCTGTCGACGGTCTTCCTGATGGTCGTGGGCGAGCTGGTGCCCAAGAACTGGGCGATCTCCGCGCCGCTCCAGGTGGCCAAGCGGGTGGGCAACGCGCAGCGCTGGTTCAGCGCCGCCTTCCGCCCGTTCATCAGCCACCTCAACAGCACCGCCAACCGAGTCGTACGGCGCTTCGGGCTGGAGCCCGCCGAGGAGCTGGCCTCCGCGCGCGGCCCCCAGGAACTGGCGGCGCTCGCCCGCCACTCCGCCAGGGAGGGCGCCCTGGAGCCGGACACCGCCGAACTGTTCGTCCGCACCCTGAACCTCGCCGACCTCACCGCGGAGAACGTGATGACCCCGCGCGTCCAGGTCGTCGCCCTCGACGCCCAGGCGACCTGCGAGGACGTGGCGAACGCCACCCGGGCTACCGGCCTCTCCCGGTTCCCGGTCTACCGTGGCAACCTCGACTCGGTCGTCGGCACCGCGCACATCAAGGACGTCCTGGCGATCCCGGCGGACCGGCGGAGCCTGGTGCGCGTCTCCGAGCTGATGCGCGAACCGCTGCTCGTCCCGGAGTCCCTCACCGTCGACCGGCTGCTGGACCGGCTCTCCGGCCGGCGCACGATGGCCGTCGTCATCGACGAGTACGGCGGTACGGCCGGGGTCGCGACCCTGGAGGACATCGTCGAGGAGGTCGTCGGCGAGGTGCGGGACGAGCACGACCCGCACGAGACGTCCGACCTGGCCGCGGCCGGCACCGACGAGGAGGGCCGCGCGCTCTACTCGGCGGACGGCGCCGCCCGCACCGACCAGCTCGCGCGCGTCGGACTCCGGGCGCCCGAAGGACCGTACGAGACGCTGGCCGGGCTCGTCGCGGCGGAGCTGGGCCGTATCCCCGCCGCGGGCGACCGGGTCGAGGTCGCCGGCTGGCGGCTCGACGTGGAGGACGCGTCGGGGCGCCGGGCCGCGCGGCTGCTGCTGCACGCCCCGCTCGCCGCCGCCACCGAGGAGGACGAGCTGTGATCGCCCTGCAACTGCTGATCGGCCTGGCCACCCTGGTCGTCAACGCCTTCTTCGTGGCGGCCGAGTTCGCCCTGATCTCCGTCCGCCGCAGCCAGATCGAACCCCACGCCGAACAGGGCGACCGCCGGGCCGAGAGCGTGCTGTGGGGACTGCGGCACGTGTCGGCGCTGATGGCGGCGGCCCAACTCGGCATCACGCTCTGCACACTTGTCCTCGGTGTCGTCGCGGAGCCGGCGATCGCGCACCTGCTGGAGCCGGTGTTCCACGCGGTCGGCGTGCCGGAGGGCGCGGGGCACGCGGTCTCCTTCGTGATCGCGCTGGCCGTGGCGACCTACCTGCACATGCTGCTCGGCGAGATGGTGCCGAAGAACGTCGCCCTCGCCGAACCGGTGCGCAGCGCGCTGCTGCTCGGGCCGCCGCTGGTGACGCTCTCCCGGGGGCTGCGCCCGGTGATCTTCACGGTGAACACCTTCGCCGGCACCCTGCTGAAGCTGTTGCGGGTCGAGGTCAAGAACGAGGTGACGGCGACCTTCTCGGACGCCGAACTCGCCCGGATCGTCGCGGACTCCGGCGAGGCCGGGCTCATCGACGAACGCGCCCGGGAGCGGCTGCACGACGCCCTGGAGCTGGGCCGTCGGCCCGTGCGGGACGTCGTCCTGCCGCTGGAGCGGGTCGAGTACGTGGTGGCGGGCATCACGCCCGGGGAGCTGGAGGCGCTGTCGGCGGAGTCCGGGTTCTCCCGTTTCCCGGTGGTGGACCAGGAGCGCCGCATCATCGGCTACCTGCACGTCAAGGACGCGCTGGACACCCTGGCCCGGGACACCCCGTTCCGGGAGTCGGACATGCGGCGTATCGCGCAGGTGAAGGAGAGCACGCCGTTGGACGACGTGCTCACCGCGATGCGCCGCAGCCGCACCCACCTCGCGGCGGTCCTGGACCCGGAGGGGCGGATGACGGGCCTGGTGACCATGGAGGACGTGCTGCGGGAGCTGTTCGGCCAGCGCGTCTGACCAGGCCGGCGAAGGGGGCCCGCGAAGGGGCGGCGGGCGGACCCGGAGGCCGACCGACCGAGGGGTATGGAGCCGGGATAGCATCTCTGTCGCCATGCAGACGATTCCCCGTTACACCAGCCTGGTCGCGCTCGGCGACTCCTTCACCGAAGGCATGTCGGACCTGCTGCCGGACGGTTCCTACCGGGGCTGGGCCGACCTCCTCGCCGCGCGGATGGCCGCCCGGACGCCCGGTTTCCGGTACGCCAACCTCGCGGTGCGCGGCAAGCTCATCGCACAGATCGTCGACGAGCAGGTCGGTCCGGCGGTGGCCATGCGGCCCGATGTGATCACGCTGGTGGGCGGGTTGAACGACACGCTGCGGCCCAAGTGCGACATGGGCCGGGTGCGCGCTCTTCTGGAGGAGGCGGTCGAGCGGCTGGCCCCGGCGTGCGAACGGCTGGTCCTGATGCGCAGCCCCGGCCGCCAGGGCCCGGTCCTGGAGCGCTTCCGGCCCCGCATGGAGGAACTCTTCGCCTGCGTCGACGAGCTCGCCGCCCGGCACGGCGCCGTCGTCGTCGACCTCTACGGCGCCCCCTCGCTCGCCGACCCGCGGATGTGGGACGTCGACCGGCTCCACCTCACGGCCGAGGGTCACCGCCGCGTCGCCGAGGCCGTCTGGCAGACCCTCGGCCACGAGGTCGACGACCCGGAGTGGCGCACGCCGATGCCGACGACGCCGCCGCCCGGCTGGACCGCCCGCCGCGTCGCCGACGCCCGCTTCGCCCGTCAGCACTTGCTCCCCTGGATAGGCCGCCGCCTCACCGGCCGCTCCTCGGGCGACGGCCTCACCCCCAAGCGCCCCGACCTGCTCCCCTACGAGGGCCCGACCCGGTAACTCCCCCTCCCCGGGCGGCCGTTCCCCACCGAGGACCGGCCCCGCCACCCCCTCCTCGACCTCCTCGGCCACGACACCCCGGGCATCCCCGGACGGCGGGCGCCGACCCGCCGGCGCCGTACCGGCACGTCGGTGCAGCCGCCCCGACCCCCTCCCCCACCGTGACGTGGGTCTCGTAGCTTCGGCCGAAACGGGGCATGGCGCCGGCCTGCACGAAGCCCCAGTAGAATCCGTGCACGTGACTTCCGCTCCCGCCAAGCCCCGCATCCCGAACGTCCTCGCCGGACGCTACGCCTCCGCCGAGCTCGCCACGCTCTGGTCGCCCGAGCAGAAGGTGAAGCTGGAGCGGCAGCTCTGGCTCGCCGTGCTGCGGGCCCAGAAGGACCTCGGGATCGAGGTGCCGGACGCGGCGATCGCCGACTACGAGCGGGTTCTCGACCAGGTCGACCTGGCCTCGATCGCCGAGCGCGAGAAGGTCACCCGGCACGATGTGAAGGCGCGGATCGAGGAGTTCAACGACCTCGCCGGGCACGAGCAGGTCCACAAGGGCATGACCTCCCGCGACCTGACGGAGAACGTCGAGCAGTTGCAGATCCGGCTCTCCCTGGAGCTGATCCGCGACCGCGCGGTGGCCGTCCTGGCCCGACTGGCGAGGCTGGCGGGCGAGTACGGCGAGCTGGTCATGGCCGGCCGCTCGCACAACGTGGCCGCGCAGGCCACCACGCTCGGCAAGCGCTTCGCGACCGCCGCCGACGAACTGCTCGTCGCGTACGGCCGGGTCGAGGAGCTGCTCGGCCGCTATCCGCTGCGCGGCATCAAGGGCCCGGTCGGCACCGCCCAGGACATGCTGGACCTGCTCGGCGGCGACGCGGCGAAGCTCGCGGAGCTGGAGCAGCGGATCGCCTCCCACCTCGGCTTCGCGCAGGCCTTCACCTCCGTCGGACAGGTCTACCCGCGCTCGCTGGACTACGAGGTGGTGACCGCGCTGGTGCAGGTCGCGGCGGCGCCCTCGTCGCTCGCGAAGACGATCCGGCTGATGGCCGGGCACGAGCTGGTCACGGAGGGCTTCAAGCCGGGCCAGGTCGGCTCCTCGGCGATGCCCCACAAGATGAACACCCGCTCCTGCGAGCGCGTCAACGGCCTGATGGTCGTCCTGCGCGGCTACGCCTCGATGACCGGCGAGCTGGCGGGCGACCAGTGGAACGAGGGCGACGTGTCCTGCTCGGTGGTGCGCCGGGTCGCGCTGCCCGACGCGTTCTTCGCGCTCGACGGTCTGCTGGAGACGTTCCTGACCGTGCTCGACGAGTTCGGCGCCTTCCCGGCGGTCGTCGCGCGGGAGCTCGACCGCTACCTGCCGTTCCTCGCCACGACCAAGGTGCTCATGGGCGCGGTGCGCGCGGGCGTGGGCCGCGAGGTCGCGCACGAGGCCATCAAGGAGAACGCGGTCGCCTCCGCGCTCGCCATGCGTGAGCGGGGTGCCGAGCGCAACGAGCTGCTCGACAAGCTCGCCGCCGACGAGCGTCTCCCGCTGGACCGCGCCCAGTTGAACGCCCTGATGGCCGACAAGCTGTCCTTCACGGGGGCCGCCGCCGACCAGGTCGCCGTCGTCGTCGCCCGGGTCGAGGAGATCGTCAAGCAGCGCCCCGCAGCGGCGGGTTACACCCCGGGAGCGATCCTCTGACCCGCTTCACCCAGGCCGAACTGGAGGCCGCCCGCGACCGCCTCGTACCCGATGTCGTCGCGGCCGGTCTCGGGGTCCTCTTCTGCGGCATCAACCCCGGTCTGATGACGGCGGCGACGGGCCACCACTTCGCCCGTCCCGGCAACCGGTTCTGGCCGGTGCTGCATCGCTCCGGTTTCACGCCGAGGCTGCTGAAGCCGTCGGAGCAGGGCGAGTTGCCGTCGTACGGGCTCGGCATCACCAATGTGGTGGCGCGCGCCACGGCACGGGCCGACGAGCTGAGCGCCGAGGAGTACCGCGAGGGCGGCCGACTGCTGGCGGCGAAGACGACCGCGCTGAAGCCCCGTTGGCTGGCCGTGCTGGGCGTGACCGCCTACCGGTCCGCCTTCGACGACCGCCGCGCCCAAGTGGGGCCGCAGGAGCGGGTGTTCGAGGAGACGCGGGTGTGGGTGCTGCCCAACCCGAGCGGTCTGAACGCGCACTGGACGGCCCAGTCGATGGCGGAGGAGTACGCCAGGCTCCGCGTGGCGGCCGGGCCGCGGGGGGTCACGGCGGATCCGTCTCGGTGACGACGGCCAGCAGCTGGAAGGGGAGTTCATCACCCCACCGCGATACGCCCAGGGCGACCCACCGGGCCGTCCCGGGCGGCCTCCACACCTGCACGTCCGGCACATGAGCGGAGAGCGAGGCCCAGGGCTCGGGTATGTCCTCACCGCCCTGCGCCCGCTCGAACGCGCTCCGCAGGCTGAACACGTCGGGGGCTCCCCAGCGCTCGGCCAGCCGCTCGGCGAGGCCGTCCCGGTCGCACTCGTACTGCGCCGCGGTCTCCTCCCGCTCCGCCCCGCCGTCCTCCGTGAAGTCACCGCTCGTCCGTAACTCGGCGACGAGATAGCCGGGTCCCGCCGTGCCCACGTCCGTCGTGCCGGGCGCCACGGGGAGATCCCGGGTGCACAGCAGGTCGAGCGTGGCGAGCCAGTGCGTGATGGTCATGCCTCCAGTAAAGCGGCGGCCACTGACAATTGGCGGGCCGTCACCGGCGGCCCGGTGCTCACCGGGGGTTCAGGCGTCCCGCCTCCGTAGGCTCCAGGCTCCCGCGCCGAGCGCCGCCGCCGTCCACAGCGCGGTCACCCCCAGTCCGGTAAGGGGCGACTGGCAGGTGTACGCCGAACTGCCGCTGGCCTGACCAACGCTGGCCCGATGCCGGTCACCGCCCGGCCGGCCGAGATCGTGCACGCGGTACGGCTGGTCGCCGAGGGCGAGTCGCTGCTGTTCCCGGCCTCCGTACGGCAGCTCGCCGCGGAGTACGGCGACGGGAGCGGCAACCGGGCGGCGCGTGCCGTGCTGGACCGGGCCCGGCTCACGGGGCGGGAGGCGGAGGTGCTGCGGCTGATGGCGGCGGGACTGTCGAACGCGGAGATCGCCGCCCGGCTGGTCGTCGGCACCGAGACGGTGAAGTCCCATGTGAGTGCCGTGCTGACGAAACTGGGGGCCCGGGACCGCACCCAGGCGGTGATCGCGGCGTACGAGTCCGGGTTCGTGTCGCCCGGCTGATCCGGGAGGGGCGTACGGGCCGTGGGCGCCCGGCACTCGCCGGGGTGGGCCGCGCCGAGTACGATCCGCCCCACACGCGCACGAGCTGGGAGGACGGACGTTGGCGGGGCTGACCGGCGGGGACCCGTCGCTGCTGCGGAGGATCAACTCCGCTGTGGTGCTGCACGCGTTGCGCGCCACGGACTGCGCGACGCTGACCGAGATCACCCGGGTGACGGGCCTGTCCCGGCCGACAGTCGAGGGCGTCGTCGAGGGTCTCATCGAGGTGGGGTACGTCGTCGAGAAGGCGGCCGACGAGAGTGTCGTACGGCGGCAGGGGCGGCCCGCGCGGCGGTTCAGGTTCCGGGCCGAGGCGGGTCACCTGCTGGGCCTGGAGATAGGCGCCCACCGGGTCTCCGTGCTCCTAGCCGACCTGGACGGACGGGTGCTGGGTTCGAGCGCCAGGGACGTCGACGAGGCCGCCCCGGCCGACGAACGGCTGGAGCGGCTGCGCAGCGCGGTCGCCGAACTGCTGCGCCGCGCCGGGGTGGCCCGCGGCTCGCTGCGCGCGGTGGGCGTGGGCACGCCGGGCATCGTCGAGGCGGACGGCACCGTACGGCTGGGCACGGCGCTGCCCGAGTGGACGGGGCTGCGGCTGGGCGAGCGGCTGAGCCGTTCCTTCAAGTGCCCTGTCCTGGTGGAGAACGACGCCAACGCCGCCGCGGTCGCCGAGCACTGGAAGGGCGCCGCGACCGAGTCTGACGACGTGGTGATGGTGCTCGCGGGGCTGAGTCCGGGGGCCGGCGCGCTGATCGGCGGCCGACTGCACCGGGGGTACGGCGGCGCGGCCGGCGAGATCGGCGCGCTCCATCTGCTGGGCCGGGAGGTGACCCCGGAGACGCTGCTGTCGACGACGGACGAGCCGCTGCACCCGCTGGACGAGCCGGCGGTGGCCAAGGTCTTCGCGCTGGCCCGGGAGGGCGATCAGCGCGCCCTGGCGGCCGTCGACCGTTTCCTTCAGCGGCTCGTCCACGACGTGGCCGCCCTGGTGCTCGCTCTCGATCCGGAGCTGGTGATCGTGGGCGGCTGGGCGGCGGGGCTGGACGGCGTACTGGAGCCGCTGCGGCGGGAGTTGGCCCGCTACTGTCTGCGTCCGCCGAAGGTGGCGCTGTCGCTGCTCGGCGAGGCGGCCGTGGCGACGGGGGCGCTGCGGCTGGCCCTGGACCATGTGGAGGAGCAACTGTTCGCCGTGGAAGGCACGGTGACGGCCCGGCGCTGACACCCCCGGGTGCCGCGTCGCCGGACCTCCAACTGGCCGCCTACGAGCGAGCACTGGCCCCGAAGGAACTGGTACTGCTGCCCGGCGGCCACTTCGACGCCTA